>CAJPTB010000081.1 GCA_905373325.1 uncultured Ancrocorticia sp. | reverse complement strand
CTTCGCGGGCGTGTCGCCGGTCCGCATGCCCACGCTCGTCCGCGGCCCCTCGAAGGCCGTGTCTATTGCCCACGTTTCGCCGACCGGATTCGTTCGGGCTTTTCCACTTGCGGGGACGGCGGATGAGCCGACGCCGAATTCGCCTCCAGACTCTCCAGGTTCGCCGGGCTCCCGGACGAGCCCGGTCCCTTCGGCGACGCCGAGTTCACGCGCGAGTTCTGCGCCCTTCCCGCGATCGTCGAGCTCGCCGAACTCTCGAAGGCCCCGCGCGGCGTGTTCGACGCCGGCCAGCGGCCGCCGCAGATTGCGTTCGACGTCGGCCGCCAACGCCTTGAGCGGCGAGACGTAGAGGACGCGCACGCCCTTGGCCTCGCGGTCTTCGGCCGAGCGGCGCATGAGCCGGTCGATCGCGCTGAAGAAGGCGGCGAGCGTCTTTCCCGAGCCGGTGGGCGCGACGACGAGGGCGTTTTCCCCTCTGCCTATCGCCGCCCATGCGCGCTCCTGAACGGAGGTAGGCCCGCTCGGAAAGGCGGAGAGGAACCAGGAGCGCGAGGCCTGTGAGAAGCCTGAGAAAGCTGCAAAGCTGGAAAAGTCCGACGGCATGGCCCGCTAGGCTTTCCTGCCGCAGACCTTGCCGATCGACATTTCCAGAAAGCCGACGACGGGGGTGAGGACGAGCGCAGCGTTTGGAAGCCACCACCAGAGGTTGAAGTCGCCGTAGTACGACCAGAACGAGAGGGCCATGAATCCGGCGCAGAAGGTGAGCGTCAGGCCGACGGTCACAACCAGCTCGCCCGCCGCACGGCCCTTGCGCACGAGATACACGCCGAGAAATCCCAGAAGCGCCGCCGAAAGGTCGAGCGGGAAGAACGACCAGTTCCACGCCTGCATGATCGGGTTGGAGTAGTCTCTGAAGCGCTGCTCCTCGGGTATGAGATCGAGGAAGACGGCCGTCCAATACAGCAGCAATCCCGCGTCGACGGCCAAAAGAAGCGGCTTGCCGACTCTCATGCGCCCCTCGCGATCGTCGTCCATGTGGCTGTGGCCTCCTTGCTGGTTTGTCCATTTTCGCCGCACCGGCTCTCTGCTCCGGTTGCGGGTCGCTCTACGTCTATCACACGTTTGTCTTCGACGCGTTTGCCGGATTCCGACGGGCTGCCCGGCGGACTCGGAGGCGTCATCCGCGGCGTCGGGCACCCACACTGCTTCAAGCAGCGTGCCCTCTGCTTCAAGGACGGACTTCTGAGAGCGGAAACTCTTGTCAACCGGGCGCATATCCCCCGGATCGCCCATAGCGGAACAATGAGTGCGTTGCGCCGCAAATCGATACACTTTTGTCTTGAAGTAGAGTACCACAGCATCTTGCGTCGACTTTCCGCCCCGGGACGACGACGCGTCCCCCAGCAAGAAGGATCGAAAGCCTCAAAAAACATCGGAAGCCTCCCAAATGGTTGAAACGCAGCTTTCAGATGTTCCGAGCGTGAAAGCGTCGAGAAACCGGATCAAAAGTATCCGGCAATGATCCAAACAATCAAACTACATGAAAGGAAGACGATGGCGAAGAAACCCTCTACGGTCAAAGCCGTAGACAAGAAGGCAATCCTCATCACCGGCGCAAGCAGCGGCATGGGGTTCGAGGCGGCGAAAGAGCTGGCCTTGCAGGGCCATTCCGTCTACGGCGCAGCCAGGCGCGTCGAAAGGATGGCGCCGCTCACCGAATACGGCGTGCACACCATCGAGCTTGACGTCACCGACGAGGAGGCGTGCAAGGACGCCGTCGGGCGGGTCGTCGCCGAACGCGGGCGCATCGACGTGCTGGTGAACAACGCGGGCTACGGATCCTTCGGAACGATCGAAGACGTCGAGATCGACGAAGCGCGCCGCCAGTTCGACGTCAACGTCTTCGGCCTCGCCGCTTTGACGAAGGCCGTCATGCCCCAGATGCGCGAGCGGCGATCGGGCACGATCGTCAACGTCTCGAGCATGGGCGGGCGGCTCGTCACGTTCATGGGAGGCTGGTACCACGCCACAAAGTACGCGGTGGAGGCCCTTTCCGACGCGTTGCGCATGGAGGCAGCCGAGTTCGGCATTGACGTCGTGCTCATCGAACCCGGCGGAATCAAAACCGAATGGGGGAACATCGCCGCCGATCACCTCGCCGAGTCCTCGAAGGGCGGGGCGTATGAGCAAACGGCGTCCAAGGCTGCGGAAGGCATGCGCCGCCAGTATTCGGGCAAGATGATGTCCGACCCCGACGTCGTGGTGCGAGCGATTTCGCGGGCCGTCAACGCGAAACGGCCCCGGCCCCGCTACCTCATCGGCTTCGGCGCCAAGCCTCTGGTCGCAGCCCATGCGGTGCTGCCCACAAGGGCCTTCGACTGGTTTGTAAAAAAGGCCGTCTTCACCCCGAGTCGGCGGAAGCCGCGGCGCTCGCAACAGCGTCGGCCGCAGTAGCCGTTGCGGCATGACGGTTATGAGGGCACGCCCCTGCGTGAAAGCGCCCGTTTGCGCCCGTGCGAAAGCAGGCCGAGCGGGCGCTTCTCGGGCCGTCGGGCTTTGCGCTCGCCGGTTGTCTGCCGGCGCTCGTCGGCTGCCCGACTTCTCCAACAATCAAGCCGCTAATCGTCAAACTCACCGAACGTCAACTCAAGGAGGCGCCCCATGATCGTCGCAGGATTCATTTTCGCCGCCGTCGCCGCGCTCATTCATATTTATATTTTCTATCTCGAGTCGATTGCCTGGGAGAGCGAGCGGGCGCGGGCCGCATTCGGCACGGGCTCCGTCGAGGAGGCGAGGACGACGAAGTTCATGGCCTTCAACCAGGGCTTCTACAACCTGTTCCTGGCACTGCTAGTGATCGTCGGAATCGCCGCGCAGGCCGCCGGATCGAGCGCCGTCGGGCTGACGCTGACCTTCGCGGGCGCTGCTTCGATGCTGGCCGCCGCGGCCGTCCTTTTTATCGCCTCCGCGCCGCACAGGGCCGCCGCTGTCAAGCAGGGCGCGTTCCCTCTGCTGGCCGTAGGATCCCTCGGTTTGGGCCTAATGCTCTAGGCTTCGGCCCAGTACTCTAGCAGGATGGGCATCTTTACCCGTCGGTGCCCATAAGTGTCGCCCGGCGAGCCTATTTCGCCCGCGTCGATTGGAATCGTTCGCGAAAAGCGCCGCGGCTCTATCGGCTGAAAACCGCCGGAATTCGCGCTGCACGTCGATTGAAAACACTACTGTATCAGCTTGCGTTCGGATGCCGTCCGTGTCGTTTCGGCCGCCTCTGCCGCCGCATCGCCCTTGTTAAACTTTTGCCATGCCCACCACGCGAATCAACGACAGAGAGACAGAGCGCAAGATGCTCGACGTCGCCGTTTCGCTGGTTCACCAACAGGGCATTTCCGCGGAGCTGGACGACCTCGCCTTCGAACAGATCGTCCAGGAGGCCGGGGTTCCGCGCGATTCGGCGTATCGGCGATGGCCCAAACTCCACAAGTTCTACGGCGAGGTGCTGCTTGAGCTCGCCAGCGGCACCACCCTTCCGGTGACAGAGTCGGCCATCGCCGAGCCCGCAGGCGCGATCGTGCTCGACCGCATCGAGCACCTGGGAACGGCCCAGGGGCGGCGCAACGTCGTCGTCGAAATGTTCCGCGTGGCGATCGGCGCCGACTACGATTCGATCGTCGCCTCCCCGGAGTGGAACACGTTCGCGGCCCTCGTCGCCTGCCACCAGGGGATCGCCGACGACGGCATTCGCGACGCCGTCGCGGCCGAGCTCGCCGCGACCGAAGACCGATACGTGCTGGCCCGCGCCCGCGTGTACGCCCAGCTCTCGGCGATCCTCGGCTACCGCCTCGTTCCCCCGCTGGCCGGCCCCGACGGCTTCGAGCTCATGAGCCGGGCGGCCGGGGCCGCGATCATGGGCCTCGTGGCGAAGATAGGCCTAGGAGGGCCGGCCTACGAGTCCCCGCGTTACCTGCGCGCATTCGGCAGCACCGACGTCGCCGAATGGAGGCCCTCTACCTACATCATGGCCTCGACTATCTTCAGCTTCATCGAGCCCGACCCTCGCACGCGCTGGTCGCGGGCGCGGGTCGAGGACCTCGTCATGGCGATCGCGCAATTCGCCTCGCGCAAATAGCCCGCTTCGCCGGCCGCCTCCCCTATTTGTTGTCCGTCGCCAGTTTCCCTTCGTGGAAAAGCCGCCGGAGCAGGCGCACCCGCAGAGACCATTTCGCCGGGCGGGCGAGCGTTCCCGTCGCCTCGCGTTCGGCGTTGTCGAACATGTCCTCGACGACGGCGTCGTGAAGAGGCTCCACCGCCAAAGAAAAGAGCGGCCGCATGCGGCCGCGGGCGCGCCCGACGAGCACGTGCCTCATGCGGCAGCGGCCGTCTGAGAGCTCATCGAGGCTCAGCTCGTGCGCGCCGTCGATGCCCGTGGCGGGTTCGAAGGCGAAACGGACCCTCGCGCCGGGCTCGTACTCGGACACGTGATAGCGGATGGCCCCGTGGCCTCCGGCGCCGCCTTCGGAGACCGGTCGGTCCAGCACCATGGGCGGCCAGTTTTGCGAAGGCCAGAGGCGGTCGCCCTTTTGGCCGAGCCCGTCGAGCAAGGCGCCCAGCCGCTCGATCGGCGCATCGACGACGCGTTCGTGGACGTTGCGAATCATTGCTTCCTCGCTTCCCTCAAGGTTATTGCAAATTCATTCTAAAACCCTGAGGGCGGCGAGTGCGAAACGGCGGCGCCCGGCAGGCACACATCCTGCCGGGCGCCGCACGCGCCACACCGAGCTTTGCCGGGTGGCAAACCCAGGCGCGGCCGTTCGGGGAACGCCGCCTGGGCGCGCCGAGCTATGCTCAGCCGACGCTCTCCGCCACGTGCTGGGCCAGCTTGGGAACCGGCACATAGCGCGTGAGCTGGGTGATGTGGCGGGGCTCCAGCTCCGCGATCGAGGAGACTCCCAGCAGCTTCATCGTGCGGACGAGCTCGTCGCGCAAAATGGCGATCGTGCGATCGACTCCCGCGCGGCCGCCCGCCATGAGCCCGTACAGGTAGGCGCGCCCGATGAGCGCAAAATCGGCGCCCAGGGCCACCGAGGCGACGATGTCCGCGCCGTTCATGATGCCGGTGTCCACCATCACGGCCGTGTCCTTGCCGACCTCGCGGACCACGTGCGGCAGCAGGTGGAAGGGAACGGGGGCCCGGTCAAGCTGGCGGCCGCCGTGGTTGGACAGCAGGACGCCGTCCACTCCGGCGTCGGCGAGCCTCTTCGCGTCGGCGACGGTCTGCACTCCCTTGATGACGATCTTCCCATTCCACATGCTTCGAATCACGGCGAGGTCGTCGTGGCTGATGGTCGGGTCCATAGCGCTGTCGAGCAGCTCGCCCACGGTTCCTCCCGTCGACTTCAGGGAGGCGAATTCGAGCTTGGGCGTGGTCAGGAAATCGAACCACCACCACGGGCGGGGGACGGCGTCGAGCACCGTCTTCAAAGTGATCTGGGGCGGGATCGAGAAGCCGTTGCGCTTGTCCCGAAGGCGCGCGCCGGCCACCGGAGTGTCGACGGTGAACATCAGCGTGTCGAATCCCGCCTTCTTGGCGCGCTCGACGAGCGCGTAGGAGATCTCCCGCTTGCGCATGACGTAGAGCTGGAACCAGTTCCTGCCGCGGGGATTGGCGGCTTTGACGTCCTCGATCGACGTCGTTCCCAGCGTCGAGAGCGTGAAGGGGATGCCGGCCGCTCCCGCCGCGCCCGCTCCGGCGATTTCGCCCTCGGTCTGCATGAGCCGCGTGAAGCCCGTGGGGGCTATGCCGAAGGGCATCGACGACGGCCCGCCGAGGATCTCGCACGAGGTGTCGACGTCCTCGGCCGGATGCAGGATGTCCGGATGGAACTCAATGTCCTGGAAGGCGCGGCGGGCGCGCCTGAGCGAGAGCTCGCCCTCGGCCGCCCCGTCCGTGTAGTCGAAGGCGGCCTTCGGCGTGCGACGCTTGGCGATCTTCCGCAAGTCCCACACGGTGAGGGACTTGTCGAGCCGACGTTTCTTCGCGTTCAGTGTCGGAGTTTTGAAATGCAGCAGATCGAAAATCTCGCTGGGCTTCGGGAACTGACGTTTGACCATATTGGCCTCTCCTTTGGGGATGTTTACAGGTCTTTTGAAACTGTTTGCCGGCCGGACATCGCTGTTCGACGTCGTTGCCTTCGACAACCCTAAGGGAACCTCCTCATTTACGCAAGGAAATCCTTGCATAAAGCGAAATCCCGCTTGCCGTCTCCGAGGCTCCGCGTATACGATGGCCGCATGGCAGGCTGACAACGAGAGACCGCGTCCCTTACCCGTTTTACAACGATCGGTGTTTCTCTTGTCAGTCATATCTTTCTCCCATGCCTATTTTTCTTTCACGTCCGAGCCGCTGCTGACCGACGTTTCTTTCGTGTGCGCGGGCGGCGAACGCCTTTGCGTCGTCGGCCCGAACGGCGCGGGCAAGACCACTCTGCTGCGCCTGGCGGCCTGCGAGCTGGAGCCCGACTCCGGGAAGGTCGAGGCCCCCGCGTCATCCGCGTCGTCGACGTCGGGCGGGTTCGACGTCGGCCTTCGCGGCTTTGCGCACCCGGGCTCCGACGCCGAACGGCGGTCCCCCGACGCCGCGCTTCACGTCGGCGCGGGCGATTCGGAACGCTCCGGCACGGTCGGCGACTCCCTCGATTCTGCCCTGCGCCGTCCCCTCGGCCTGCGCGAACGCTTCGAAAGGCTGACAGCGCGCATGTCCGAAACGCCCGAAGGCCTCACGTCCGCCGTGGCCGACGAATACGACCGCCTCGCGGCGGAAATGGAGGCCTTCGACGTGTGGACGCTCGAGAGCAGAATAGGCGCGACTCTGGCGGGGCTCGGCCTCGGCGGCGTCTCGAGGGACCGCCCGCTCGACTCCCTCTCCCCCGGCCAGCGTGCGCGCCTGGCCCTGGCTCAGACGCTCATGGTGCGACCTCCCGCGCTCGTCCTCGACGAGCCGACAAACCACCTCGACTCCGAGGCCCGAGCATTCCTCTCCGCTACGATGCGTTCGTGGGCCGGGCCCGTGCTTTTCACGAGCCACGACCGGGCATTCATCGACGACGTCGCCACCGGGACGCTCGACCTCGACGTCGCGGTGTGGCAGGCCCTCGCCCGCGCCGACGGCGGCGAGCTCCACGGCGGAATCCATCGAAGCGGCGGAGGGTACTCCGACTACCTCGCCGAAAAGCGGCGCGCACGGGCCGCCCACGTCGAGGTCTACGAAAGCCAGCGAGCCGAAAAACGGCGAATCGAGGCCCACGCGCGCGCTTCGACGTCTATCGGCCACAAGCGCGCCAAGCCTCGGACCGAAGTCAGAATGGCCCAAAAGTTTTACGCCGATCGCGCCCAGAAGGTTTCAAGCAGGCGAATCAACGACGACGCGCGGCGGCTGGAGGATCTGGACCGCGTCGAGGTGGCAAAACCGCGCACATCCTCCCTCTCCTCCGGTTTCCCGCAGAAAGCAGGGGGAACGGAGTGGCCGTGCAGCGCGG
>CAJPTB010000080.1 GCA_905373325.1 uncultured Ancrocorticia sp. | reverse complement strand
CTTCGCCGGCGCCGTCGCGCACCCAGGCGAAAACATCGGCGTCGTCGGAGTAAAAATTGAACTTCGGCGTGGGCGATCCGTCCTCGCGAAGGGGGCCCTCGCCCGCGCCCCACGGGTATTTGACGACGGCGTCGAGCGTGCCCCGAGTGAGATTGAGTCCGACGTGCCGCCCGCTGGGCGCGATCATCTTCGGCTCCAGTCGCGTGAGAATCCTGAAGGTCTGGGCGTTTCCCTCAAATCCACCGATCGATGCGGCGACGTCGGCGAGGGCCCGCTCGCCGTTGTGCCCGTAAGGCGGATGGCCGAGGTCATGGGAGAGGCAGGCGGTTTCGACGATGTCCGGGTCGGCGCCGAGGTTGATCGCGAGGGAGCGCCCGATCTGGGCGACCTCGAGGGAATGGGTCAGGCGCGTGCGGATAAAATCGTCCGATTCGGGCCCGAGCACCTGGGTTTTTGCGCCGAGCCGCCTGAGCGCGGAGGAATGGAGCACCCTTCCGCGGTCGCGTTCGAATTCGGTGCGGCTCGACTTTTTCGCCGGTTCGTCGATCCAACGTTCGCGCGCGTTCATTCAACCTCCCGAGACGTTGATTTCCGCCCGTGCGATTCTTGCCCGGTCCGCCGGGCTCAGCTCGCGCGAATCGAGCCACCCGTCGGGAACGTGCGGGCGCTTCGGCCCGCCGGCCCGCCCGCGCGGGCCTTCGGCCGCCTCCGGGTAGGGCTGGTCAAGGTCAAGCCGCGCCAGGCGGTCGTGGAGTTCCTCGCGGGTCGACACGAGCGCAAGCTCCCTGCGGCTCTCGCCTCCCACCGCGAATCCGCGCAGGTACCAGCCGATGTGCTTGCGCAGCTCCCTCATGGCCCGGTGTTCGTCCCCGTTGAAGTGCTCGTAGGAAAGCTGGCCGTGCCTTTCGATCATGGCGACGACGTCGCTCAGCCCCGGCCGGGCAACCTCTCCGCACCCGTGCAGGCGCGCTGCGAGCTCGCGAAACAGCCACGGCCTGCCCTGGCATCCTCGCCCGACGGCCACGCCGGCACACCCCGTTTCGGCCATGAGGCGCACCGCGTCCTCAACCTCGAAAACGTCTCCGTTTCCCAGCACCGGCAGGCTTGTGGCCTCCGCCAGCTCGGCGATGCGCCCCCAATCGGCGCTGCCCGAATAATGCTGGGCCGTCGTGCGCGCATGCAGCGTGAGGCCTGCGATTCCCGCATCCTCGGCGATTTTCGCGGCGTCGAGGAAAGTGGTGTGGCCGTCGTCGATTCCCACTCGGATCTTCGCCGTCACGGGCACTTCGACGTCGCGGCCCGCGCTTGCGCGCCGGGCGGCCTCGACGGCGGCCGAAACGATCTCGCGGAAGAGGTCAAGCTTCCACGGAAGCGCCGATCCCCCGCCCTTGCGGGTCACCTTCGGCGCGGGGCAGCCAAAATTGAGGTCGATGTGGTCGGCCCTGTTCTCGCCGACCAGCATTGCCACGGCGGCGGCGGAGGTTTTCGGCTCGACGCCGTAGAGCTGGATCGAGCGGACCGGATCCCCGGGATCGGGCTTGATCATGTTCATCGCCTCGGAGTTGCGCTCGACGAGAGCCCTCGAGGTGATCATCTCGCACACCCATAAGCCGCCTGGCGCGTCGGTTCCCGGAAGCCCCCGCGGCGCGGGATCGGCCCCGGCCAGGGCGAGGCCCTCCTCGGCCTGTTCTCTGCACAGTCGACGGAAGGGCGGGTTGGTCACGCCGGCCATGGGCGCCAGCATGACGGGGGTTCGAAGGCGCAATGGCCCGAAAGCCAGGCCGAACGCGCCAGCCGCAACGGGTTTCATGGCAGGCGGCGCAGGGGCTTTCGGCGCTGGCGACAGGGCGGCCCTCATCGCGGCCATGGGCCGTCTCCCCGAGTCGCCCTGTCTATCTCGGCGCCGTCGTATTCGAATTCTTCGCGACGGTCGCGCGCATAGGGGCTGCCAGCTTTCCGGCCGCCGGCCGGCTCGGCGTCCCAGGCGTCCTCGTCCCAGATTCCGTCGGCATCGTTCCAGGCCTCCTGCGCGTCGGCGGCTTCCTCCGCGTCGCCGTCGCCCGAATCGCCTTCGGGATCGTCGTCGGCTGACCGTGCGGCGGTCGGAGCGACGGGAGCGAGGACGGCGGCGACGGCCGTCGTGAGCGGAATGGCGAGCACCAAGCCGATGGACGCGGCCAAGGTGCGCACGATCTCTTCGGCGATTTCGCCGAGCTGGACGAGGTCGGCGGCGGGCCGTTGCATGAGCGCCGCGGCGACGAGCAGCGTGAGAGCCGTGCCGACATAGGCGAAGGCGAGCGTGTAGACGGTCGAGGCAATGTGATCGCGTCCGACGGCCATTCCCTGGCTGACGAGCCTTCGACGCGTCAGGCGCGGGTTCGCCGTGTGGAGCTCCCACACAGTGGAGACCTGCGTGATCGTCACGTCGTTGAGCGCGCCGAGTCCGGCGAGGATGACCCCGCCGAGCAGAATCGCCTGGAGCTGGACGTTGGGCAGCTCGCCGGCCAGGATGCGCGCGTCGTCGGAAAGGGCGCCCGTGAGGTTGGCCGCCCCGACGGCCCACCACGCCACGCCAGTCGTGATGACCAGTCCCGCGAAGGTGCCGATGACGGCCGTCGTCGTTCGAATCGAAATCCCGTGGGCCAAGTAGATCGAGGCGAACATCATCGCCGCGGCGCCGACCAGTATGACGAGCACCGGATGCCCGCTGACCGTCAGCGCAGGCACCATGAACGCCCCGACGACGGCGAGGGACACACCGAGGCCCGCGAGGGCCATGGCGCCTTTCCACCGCGCCACCGCCAAAACCACTGCGACGTACACGGCCAACAGCCACAACATCTGATGGGTGCGGACGAAATCGGTGAAAACGTAGGCCGTGCCGCTTTCAAGGGCGGCGGGATTGAAGATCGCCCGAATCTCGTCGCCGACGTCGAGCCCGTTGGCAATGATCTCCGGCGGGACGTGGACGGGCACGTCCACGCCGTCGACCTTCATCTTCACGGGCGTCTGGCCAGAGGAATCGACTTTGCCGACCGACGTGACCTCGCCCGTCACGGCTTGTGCGCCGTTGGAGTACAGGGGCCGCGAGCCGACGGGCGTCTCCCCTTTCGGCCACAGGGCCACGAGCAGAACGGCTGTGGCTATAGCCAACGGCAGGACGACGGCGGCCAGAATCGCCGAAACGCGCCTGCGAGCCCCCGGGGCGATGTCCAGGGGGCCCGAATGCGAATGGCCGTGGCCCGTCAACACCCAACCAGCTTACCGGCAAGGCATCCCTCGACGTCGGAGATCGGAATGCGGACTTGCTCCATCGTATCGCGGTCGCGAATGGTCACGGAACGGTCTTCGAGGGAGTCGAAATCGACGGTGATGCAGAAAGGCGTGCCGATCTCGTCCTGGCGGCGATAACGGCGGCCGACGGCGCCGGCGTCGTCGAAATCGACGTTCCAGTTCTTGCGGAGCGCAGCCGCCAGCTCGCGCGCCAAGGGCGAAAGCCGCTCGTCGCGCGAGAGCGGAAGAACGGCCGCCTTGACTGGCGAGAGGCGCGGGTCGAGCCGGAGCACCACGCGCTTGTCGACCCCGCCCTTGGCGTTGGGGGCCTCGTCCTCCGCGTAGGCCTCGACGAGGAAGGCCATGAGGGAGCGAGTCAGACCGGCCGCGGGCTCAATGACGTAGGGAATCCAACGTTCGCCGCTGGCTTGGTCGAAATAGGACAGGTCTTTGCCGGAATGCTTGGTGTGCGTCGACAGGTCGAAGTCCGTGCGATTGGCGATCCCTTCGAGCTCGCCCCAATCGGATCCGCGGAAGCCGAAACGGTACTCGATGTCGACCGTCCGCTTGGAATAATGGGAGAGCTTCTCCTGCGGATGCTCGTACAGCCGAAGATTCTCGGGGTCGATTCCCAGGCCGACGTACCAGTTGCGCCGCTCGTCGATCCAATACTGGTGCCATTCCTCGTCGGTTCCGGGCTTGACAAAAAATTCCATTTCCATTTGCTCGAACTCGCGCGTGCGGAAAATGAAATTTCCGGGCGTGATCTCGTTGCGGAAAGACTTTCCGATCTGCCCGATTCCAAACGGGGGGCGCTTGCGGGCCGACGTCATGACATTCTGGAAATCGACGAAAATGCCCTGCGCCGTCTCGGGTCGCAGATAGTGGAGGCCCGATTCGTCCTCGACCGGCCCCAGGTGGGTCTTGAGCATCATGTTGAAGTCGCGGGGCTCCGTCCATTGGCCGCGCGTGCCGCAATTGCCGCAGGCGATCTCGGCCAGCTCCACCGAATCGGGGTCTTCGATCCCTTTCTTCGCGGCGAATTCCTCCTGCATCTGATCGACGCGGAAGCGCTTGTGACACGAAAGGCACTCGGTGAGCGGATCGTTGAAGACGCCGACGTGGCCCGAAGCGACCCACACCTCGCGGGGAAGGATGATCGACGAGTCGAGGCCGACGACGTCGTCGCGCGACGTGACCATGTGCCGCCACCACTGCCGCTTGATGTTCTCCTTCAACTCGACGCCCAGCGGGCCGTAGTCCCACGCGGATCTCGTGCCGCCGTATATCTCGCCGCAAGGGAAGACGAAGCCGCGCCGCTTCGCCAGGGCGATGACGCTGTCGAGTTTCGAGGGGGCCTGCTTGGCCATAGAGCTGCGCTCCTTTCGTTGCCGCGCCTGGATGACGCGGAGTCCTCTCGATTCTACCGGCGATCGCTCGCGCGGCGCCGGCCGAGGATAGGGTTTTCCACACAGCCCGCACACCCCTTGATCAGAGCCCCTGCCGATCGGAGAACGCCCAAGGGCAAACCGACGGATCGGCCGTATAGCCGCTTCCGCAGTTAGAAAATTGCTTCAGACAACGCGCGCCGTCGGCAAACAAAACGCGAGCCGTCGGCAAACAAAACGCGAGCCGTCGGCAAACAAGAGGCATCTTTTGACAGCATTTCGAGACAAGGCTGATAATGGTTCTCATGTTTAATAAACATCGTACACGCATCGTCGCGGCCATGTCCGCGCTAACCCTCGCCCTCGGGCTTGCCTCCTGCTCGGATTCCTCCGACGATTCGAAGGGCGGATCCTCCGGGAAGCTGAAAGTGGCCGCCTCTTTCTATCCGATCCAGTGGCTCACGCAGCAGATCGGCGGCGACCACGTCGACGTCTCTTCCGTCACCCCCGCGGGCACCGAGCCGCACGAGTTCGAAATCAGCACGAAGCAGATCGCCGAGCTGAACAAAACGAAGGCGCTTTTTTACGTCAAGGGATTCCAGCCGTCTCTTGACGACGCCGTCGGCTCCCTGAGCGATGTGTCGGCGGTCGATCTGACGAAAAACGTCAACCTGGTCCGCCACGAAGGCCTCCTCGAGCACGAGCACGACCACGGCGACAAGAAAGACGGCGAAGCCAAGAAGGACGACGAAGAAAAGGGCCACGAAGACGGGAAAGAACACGACCACGCGGAGGGCCACGATCACGGCGACGACGCCGCCGACCCTCATTTCTGGCTCGACCCCGCTCGGATGAAGCGCGCCGCCGATGCGATCACGGCCGAACTGTCGAAGAAGGACCCCGGCCACGCCGACGCCTACAAGAAGAACAACGAGGCTCTTCAGAAGAAGCTCGACGGGCTCGACAAGTCTTTCCAGACCGGCCTGGCCACCTGCGAACGCCGCTCGATCGTCACGACGCACACCGCTTTCGGCTATCTGGCGGACCGTTACAAGCTCTCTCAAGTGGGCCTGTCCGGAATCGACCCGGAGTCCGAGCCAAGCCCGGCCACGCTGGCCAAGGTCAAGAAGTACGTTCAAGAGAACGGGACCACGACGATCTTCACCGAGGAGCTCGTCAGCGGCAAGCCCGCCGAGACTCTCGCTAAGGAAACGAAAACCGTCACCGCCGTTCTCAGCCCGCTCGAGTCCAAGCCCGAGAAGGGCGACTACGAGGCGGCCATGACGGACAATCTGACGGCGCTCAAGAAGGCCCTCGCCTGCAAGTGACCAAGTGACCGCGCGAGGCCGGTGGCGCACGGTCGGCACGCAGACGGGCGTGTGACCGGGGCGCCGACGGACAAGCAGCCGACGGACATGCGGATGGACATATGATTGCCGTGCCCGCAGAGCATAGGATCGCCGTGCCGACGAACGCATGATCGGCGCGCAGACAGGAGAACGATGAACGCCATTCCCGTGGCAGTGGAGGGCCTTGCCGTCCATTTGGGCGGCTCGCGCATCCTCGACGACGTGGCCCTGAGCGTCTCCTCAGGCGAATCCGTCGCCTTCCTCGGCGCCAACGGTTCGGGCAAATCGACGCTGGTGCGCGCCATTCTCGGCATCGTTCCGGCCTCCGCCGGAAACGTCGAGCTTTTCGGGGAGAGCGTCGCTCTCAGAAGGTCCGTTCCCTGGTCTCGGATTGGGTATGTCCCTCAACGGGTGACCGCCTCATCGGGCGTTCCGGCGACGGCGCTCGAGGTCGTCCGCTCGGGGCTGCTCGGGCGGGGCCGCCTGTGGGCCGACGTCGGCCCGAGGGCCAAGCGCAAGGCGTTGGAGGCCCTCTCCGCCGTCGGCCTCGAGGACAGGGCCCGCGACCACGTCCAGGTTTTCTCCGGAGGCCAGGCGCAAAGGGTGCTCATCGCCAGGGCGCTCGTGCGCGAGCCCGATCTGCTTTTTTTGGACGAGCCCCTGGCGGGAATCGACCGCGATTCGAGGCGGGCACTCGCCTCGATCCTCTCCGAGCTTCGCGAGCGCGGCACGACGCTGGTCACCGTGCTCCACGAGATGGGCGAATTGGAGCCGATAGTCGAGCGGGCCGTCGTGTTGGAGGGCGGGCGCGTCGTTCACGACGGCGCGCCTCCCCCGCCGCCTCCAGGCCACGACCATCCTGAGCACGACCACGTCCACCCGCACGACTCCGCCGATTGGCAGGCACACCACGCACCGACTCTGAGGATGGATCCATCGTGACGCTTGAAACGATCCGAGAGATGCTCGAGGCGCCGTTCATGCAGCGGGCCTTTGTCGTCGCCATACTGGTGGGGGTCTCCGCGCCGGTGGTCGGCACCTACCTCGTTCAGCGCGGGATGGCCCTCATGGGCGACGGGATCGGGCACGTCGCCTTGACGGGGGTGGCCGTCGGCTGGCTGGCGGCGAGCGTCTTCGGCCTCGACCAGAAAGACTCCTTGGCCATACCGGGGGCTATCGCGGCGTCGGTCATCGGCGCAGTTCTCATCGAGGTTGTGCGCGCCCAGGGGCGCACGGGCGGCGACGTCGCCCTCGCGATGCTTTTTTACGGGGGAATCGCCCTGGGCGTCATCATCATCTCGCTGGCCGGCGGGAACACAGAGAAGCTAACGAGCTACCTTTTCGGCTCGATCGCGACCGTCTCCCCCGACGAGGTCCTCTACACCGCGGTTCTCTCGGCCTTCGTCCTGCTTTTCGGGCTGGGCCTGCGCGGCCCGCTTTTCTCCCTTTCGCATGACGAAGACTTTGCGAAGGCCTGCGGCCTGCGCGTGAGAACGCTCAACATCCTCGTCGCCGTGGTCGCAGCTCTGACG
>CAJPTB010000079.1 GCA_905373325.1 uncultured Ancrocorticia sp. | reverse complement strand
TTCTCGACCCGGCCAACGCCGCAGCCGTCCATCTGCCCGACCTGTCTCGCAAGAAAAGCTCGGAACCCGCGCACTCGAACCGGTTTTGGCCGGCTTTCAGGGCCCTCAAAGACGAAGTCGAGGGCGTGCCCTTCGCCTGGATGGACTGCCCCGGATCCGCAGGCTTCCTCTTGACGTCGTCGTGCGTCTACCGAGTCGAGCGCAAAACGGAGGCCGCGACGCCGACGACGGCGCAGATCCCCTGGGACCGAACGGAGTTCCGATGCGCGGCAACCGATTCGAACGGCATAGCGATTTCAATCGGCGGCGAGGCGACGCGTGAACTGAACGTCGACTACGAGGCGTTGGGCCTGCCCGGCGCCTACCGCGACAAAGACCCGGAAATCGTGGCCGCCGTGCTCAACCCGCACATTGAGCGGCTCGATTCCTTCTTCGCCGACCTCCCGTGGCAGGTCATGGACTGGCAGTGGCACGAGGAGTGAGGCCGCAGGAAGGCGCGGGACGGCGGACGCCCTGCCTGCAGCTGCGACCCCTTTGCCGCGAGGCCGGCGAGGCCCTGGCGGCGCTCGGTGCGTCTTAACCGTCCGGCTGGGTCACCTGACGGCCCAGCTCGGAAGGCCCACCATGTAGCTCTCGATCGGCCCCTGACCGAAGTTGTCGGCGAAGACGATTCTGCTCAGATCGCGCGAGGCGCTCGCCTGCGGCTTGAAGAAATCCGGGTCGCCGGCCGCCTGGGGGGCCGCGTCCTTCGATGAACCGCCGATCGCGGAAGCGTTCGTTCGGACGTTGGCCACGCTCAGCGCCCGTCCGCCGGCTTTCAGCTCGACCAGCCACACCTTCCGGTAGTCGGCTCGCTCCTGGGGCGCCGATTCGTCTGAAACGTCGTCTTTCTTCTCCCCGTACGTCGAAACCACGGCCCACCCGGGCTTGTCGTACGCCTGTCCGCTGATGTCCAACGTGTAGTTTTCGCCTTTGGCGGGGTAAAGGCTGCGCAGGCCGATCCGCTCGTGGGAGTCGAGGTCGACGGCGGAGAGTTGGTTTTTGCCGTAGTCGGCGAATACGTAATAGTCCTGCTTTTGCGGGCCGTATGCCATGCCCGCGTGCTTCGACGTCGTCGGAAGCTCGAAAGAATCCTTGAGGTCGCGGGTGTAGGCGCGGGTCCCTCCGGCGTCCCCCGGCCACGAGACGACGACGTGCCTGCCGCTCGGCGAGGCGCTGACATAGTCTGGGAAAGCTCCGGGCCTAGGGAAGTTCCTCGCATCCAGCGCGCCCACGATTCGCTTGTCCTTGACGTCGAGCACGACCACTCCATAGACGTTCCTGGTCTGAGTGGCCTCGTCGTGCCGCGTCGCGGTGAGGGCGAGATACCGCCCGTCGGCGCTGGCCGTTCCCCTCCCCTTCGTCGAAAACGACGTGGCCTGGGACCATGGCGTCTTGCCGGAGAAGTCGAACATGACCTCGCCTTTCTCGGCCTCGACGTCGTACGTCCACCACGTGGTCCCGCCGTCGCGCAAAGTGAAGTGCAGCAGGTTCGGATCCGAAGCGTGCCAGATCGGCTCGCAATTGCCCTTGAGCTCGCCGAGTTTCTTAATCTGCTTGAACGTGGCGGCGTCGTAGAGGTACCAGGCGCCCTGCCCGTCGCGCGCGATGAAACGAGTGTTGTCGGCGTTGAAGGCCTGTTTGTGCGAGTTGTCGTGGCGCACGAAGTCGCCCCCGGCCTTGCCGGCGTCCGTCGCCCGATAGACGAAGGTCTTGTTGGCGGGATCGAGCGTCGCCGATTTCTTCAGGCCCTCCGCGACCGCAGGCTTTTCCATGGCGCCCGCAGGGTCGGCAGACAGAGCCGCGAGGCTGAAATCCCGGTCGTAAAGCGAGTCGAAAGGGTTGGACAGCTTGGGCTCCTCCGATTTGACGGCCGCCTTCGTGAAATCCCCCGAGGGGGAAGGAGCCCCGCGATGCCCCGAGGGCGCCGCCGTCGGCTTCGCCCCGGCGCCTGCCTTGTGCTCGCTCGCCCCGGCGCGGGCGCCGGGCGCCGTCGAAGCCTCCGCGCTCGGGGACTGCCCCGGTTCCGTCGAGGAATTGCCCGCGTCCGATCCGCGGCAGCCCGCCAGAGCAAGCACCGCAGCGACGCAAAGGGCTCCGACGCGCGCCGAAGAAAGGGGCCAGCTGCTCATGGTTCAACGCTACTTTCCGACATCGACATGGGCAAGGCGCAGATAGTACGGTTTTCAATGAATTCCGTCATTCCCTTTGGGCGGCGGCCGGCCCCTACGGACCGAAGACCCAGGATCGAGAGCCGCAGGGCTCGATCGGAAGCCGAAAAGATGAAAGCCCCCGCCTATTCGCGCGGCTGGGAAGGCGAAATCCGCCCCCGCGCGGGAATGACGGACTTCATGAGCCTGTTGCCTTTCCTTCCGGTTCCGACGAAGGCCGCGAGCAGCGAACGCCCCCATGGGCGCTTGAAAACCGACATGGCAAGAGCGCGCGCCGTCCCGCCTGCCCTGCCCGCGGGAGTGAAGAAAGCCCTGTTGCGCGCACCGACTTTCTGGTAGTGCCTGATGAACGGACGCGACCTGGCCTCCCACTCTTCGAGCGCCCCTTCGACGTCGCCCTTCCTCCGCCCGATGATCGCGGTCAGCAAATTCGCGCTCGCCAGCGCGGTGGAGGCCCCCATCCGCGAGTACAGGGTCAGGCACCATCCGGCGTCGCCCATAAGCACGACCCGCCCCTTGTGCCATCGGTCCATCCGGACCTGCACGGCCTCGTCGAAAAGGCTCTCGTCGGCGCGCTCGAGCTGATCGATCGCGGCCTTGACCGGCGGGGCCGCGACCGGGCCGTATACCTCGCGGATTCTAGCGGCAGGCGAGGCGGCCTCGAACTCGGCGGCGACGTCGTCGGACTTGTAGCTGAACATGAGGGTGGCCGGACGATCCTTGAAGGGAAACACCCAGAGCGACTTTCCGGCCTCGGCGAAGGTCGCGCCTTGGCCGCGTTCGAGCCCCGGAAGATCCTCGGGAATCTGAGAGGCGACGATCATGTACCCCAAATGCCGAATGTACTTCTCGTCCGGCCCGAAGACGAGCTTGCGGACCGTGGAGTGCACGCCGTCGGCGCCCACCAGCAGGTCGTAGCGCTCGCGGCTTTCCGTGCCGTCCGAAGAGTCTTTGAGCCACACGTCGACGCCGGCGCCGTCCTGCTCGATGCGCGTCGGGACGGTCGAGTACCGCACGTCGATCTTCGGATCAAGCGCGTCGATCGCCTCGTAGGCGGCGTTTTCAATGTCGCTGCGAAGCAAGAGCCACGGGTCGCCCGGAAGGTCGCCGAAGCCGAGCCCTCGACGTTTTTCACCGTTTTTGCCCAGTGCGCAGTTGTCTCGAACTTTGGGCGCCCTGTTGTGTATTCCGTCGAATCCCAGTTGTTTCGCAGCCACTTTGCCGACGGCGAAGAGCCCGACGAAGTAACCTCCGCGACGGCGTTCGGGGGCGCGCTCCACGACGGTCACGTCCCACCCGCATTCGTACAGCCCCTTGGCCATAGCCATGCCGGAAATTCCGAGCCCGACGATCAGTGCACGCTGTGAGCCGTTTCGTTCGTCCATGAATCGAACATAGACGATCCCGATGAGATTCCGCTGCGGGCATCCACGATGTGGTCGCGGGCGGACCGTAGCCGGCTGTGCGGCGAAAGCCCGTTGGAGAAAGCGCCCCTTCGCTGCGCGCATCCGAATCGCTGACAATCGTCACTCGAATCCCTCCACGATGGACTGCGCGGCGCCCGACCCGTTACAGTTCCAATAGAAAATTTCACGGGTATACCGCACTTGGACGCCCCAAGCACGCAGACGGACCGACGCTCGGTTCACGCGCGTGCCTCGCGCTTTCCCGGCAACCCGCGAATCGCCGATGAGAGGGACAAGGACAAGGGATTTGACGAGCGAGCAGCCGACGACGGCGGACAGCGCCTCGGACTGCGCGGCGCAGGAAGAGCGCATGCCGTCGGGGGAATCCATGCAAGAAGGGCACGCGTCAGAAGAGCACACGCTGGACGGCGTGACATCGGACGGGCACTCGGTGATGTCAGACGGGACGCTCGCAGCGGCTGAGAGCCCGGCGGGCGCAAACCGCAAGAAGAGCCCGAGCCGGGCCAAGGAGCTGGGCGCCCGCATCCTGGTGTTCACTGTGCAGGCTTTCGCCGTGTGGCAGGCGGTAGCGCTGCTCTTGCTGGCCTTCGTTCCGGACTTCGTCTACGCCGTCGCTCGCGTCCTCAATGTGACGAACATCCCTTCCTATCCGACCCTGCTGTCTTTCTTCCTGCTCACCTTCCTTTCACTGGGGCTTTTGCGGCGCCAACGCGCCGCGCTGTGGCTGTCCGTGGCGATGTGGCAGGTCTCCATGATCGTCGCGTTGGCGGTCGCGACCGTCCTCTCTCACATCGACTCGGACTCTTCGGAGCGATTCCGCCCGCACGGCTGGCATTTTCTCGCGTCTTTGGCATTCGCTTTGTTCGTCGTCGCGAGCGCCTTCTGGATGCGCAGCGCCTTTCCCGCCCGCTTGGCCCCCGGAGCCCTGCGGCGGGCGTGCCTCGTCATCGCGTTGGGGTTCGCGACGTCGGCCGGATTCGCCTTTTTCGCCCTGGAAACGGCGGGGTTCGGCAGACTTCCCTTTCGCCAAGCGGTCAACTGGAGCGTTTCTGTGGCGCTCGGCCTCCCGTCCGACCAGCGCCCCTTCCGCTCGCCCATCGAGGGGCCGTACTGGGTGGAGACGGCGTCGGGCGTCATCTCGGTTGCGACCCTCGTGCTGGCGATCGTCGTCTTCCTCCGCGCCGCTCCGCAGAACGCCCAAAGGGATTACGACGACGAACTGGCGGTGCGGCGGCTCCTCGTCGCCGCCGGCTCGGCGGATTCGCTCGGGTACTTTGCCACTCGTGACGATCGACGAACGGTCTTCTCCCCCGACGGCAAGGCGGCCCTGTCGTTTCGCGTGGTCTTCGGCGTGTGTTTGGCCGCCGGCGATCCCATCGGAGACAGGCAATCGTGGCCTCAGGCAATTGCAAAATGGCTGGAGCACGCGCGTTCCTACGGTTGGGTCCCCGGAGTCATCTCAGCCAGCGAAGACGGAGCGAGGGCGTACCGCGCACAGGGCCTCAGGGCGATCGTCCTGGGCGACGAAGCGGTCATCGACGTCGCCTCCTTCAGGCTCGCAAACCCGGCGTTGCGAGCGGTCCGCAAAGCAATCGCAGGGCCGACGAACGCAGGGTACCGGGTGCAGGTGCGGCGCCAGTCGGAGATTCCCGCGGACGAGCTGGCCGAGCTCGTCAAGATCGCCGACGTGTGGCGGCGCGGCGGCCCGGAGCGCGGCTTCTCCATGGCCTCCGGGAGGATCGGCGACCCGCGCGACGGGCGCACGGTGATCGTCACCGCACACACGGCGAAGGGCGACGTGTGCGGCCTCCTGTCTTTCGTCCCGTGGGGCCGCCGGGACGTCTCTTTGGATCTCATGCGGCGTTCCCCGGCCGCTGTGTCCGGCGTCACCGAGCTCATGGTCACCCAGCTGATCGCGAATGCCGACAGGCTGGGAATCACGCAAATCTCTTTGAATTTCGCAATGTTCCGGGAGTCCTTCGCCCGCGGCGAGCGCATCGGCGCCTCCCCGCTCGAGAAGCTCAACCGGAAGGTTTTGGTCTTCGCTTCGCGCTGGTGGCAGCTCCACTCTCTCTACCAGTCAAACGAAAAGTACCTGCCGCAATGGCGCCCGCGCCTGCTCTGCTACGGCAGCACGGCGCAGCTGACCCAGGTGCTCATCGCCGTCGGGCAGGCCGAAGGCTTCGTCCCCGAGCTTCCCCGCACTTTCCAGCGCCGCTCCCGAGCATCGCAGCTCAACCTCCCGGAGACGGCGGCGAAGCTCGCCGAAGCCGTGCGCAAACAGGAAGAGGATCTTTTCACGCCGACCGTGCCGGAGCGGCAGCTTTCCGAGCAGCAGCGAATTCGCAGGGAAAAGTTGGCGCGCCTGATCGACGTCGGCATCGACCCCTATCCCGCGGACGCGCCGAGAAGCCACGCGCTCAGCGACGTGAGGGACGATTCGGGGGCCGTCTCGGTGGTCGGACGCGTTGTGCGAGTGCGCGACCACGGCGGAGTCCTTTTCGCGGATCTGCGGGAGGGAAGCGTGGAGCTCCAGGTCATGTTCACCGCCGACCGCCCCGAAGCCGGACTGGCGCTCTGGAGGGAAACGGTCGATCCCGGGGACCTCGTCAGCGTTACGGGCGCGGCCTGTCGCAGCCGCTCCGGCGAACTCAGCGTCCTTGCGGAGGGCTGGCGCATGGCCGCAAAGTGCCTCACCCCTCCCCCGGACAAACACCGGGGGCTGCGCGACGCCGAAGCGCGCGTGCGGCAGCGTCACATGGACCTTGCGCTCGGCGGAGAGGCGCGACGCCGCCTTCTGGCGCGCAGCGCGGCCGTGCGGGCGATCCGAGGGAGGCTGGCCGAGCACGGCTTCGTCGAGGTCGAAACGCCTATGCTCAATCGCATCCACGGCGGGGCGAACGCACGGCCGTTTTCAACACACATCAACGCCTACGACCTCGATTTGACCTTGAGAATCGCGCCCGAGCTGTACCTTAAGCGGCTGTGCGTCGGCGGATTTGAGAAGGTCTTCGAGATCGGCAAAAACTTCCGCAACGAGGGCGCGGACTCTACGCACAACCCCGAGTTCACGGCCTTGGAAGCCTACGAGGCGCACGGCGATTACACGACGATGCGCAGGCTCACCGAGGATCTCATTCGGACGGCGGCGTGGGCGGTCCACGGGAAGCCCGTCGCGCCTGCGCCCGACGGCGGCGTCGTGAGCCTGGACGGCGAATGGCCGGTCGTATCCGTGCACGCGGCGGTCTCGCAGGCCGTCGGCGCCGACGTCACCCCGGACACGCCGGCGGACGAGCTCCAGCGACTGTGCCGGGAGCGAGGCATCCGGTATGCCACCTCGATGACCGCGGGAGACCTCGTGACCGAGCTCTACGAGGAGCTAGTCGAAGGCAGCACGGGCGCCCCCACCTTCTACACGGACTTCCCGGTTGAAACCTCGCCGCTGACGCGGCGCCATCGAGGCGACCCGCGCTTGGCCGAACGCTGGGACCTCGTCGCCTTCGGAATGGAGCTCGGCACCGCCTACACCGAGCTGACCGACCCGATCGATCAGCGCCAGCGGCTCACCGAGCAGTCGTTGCGGGCAGCGGCCGGCGACCCCGAGGCCATGGAGGTCGACGAAGAGTTCCTTTCGGCCCTCGAATTCGGAATGCCCCCCACCGGAGGCCTCGGCTTGGGCATCGACCGGATAGCGATGTTCCTGCTGGGCGCTTCGATTCGCGAGACCCTCGCCTTCCCGTTCGTCCGCCCGGAGGCTCGCCCCGCCAACTGAGATCAGAGGCTCTCCTTGCCCGTCGAGGGTCAGAGGCCTGCCTTGTCTATCGAGGATCAGAGGCCTGCCTTGCCCGTTGACGCCCGGCAGGCGGCCCGGCTCTCCTGCGCTTGGAGGGACTCTGAAGTTTTGAGGGCGGGCAGCGTGCGGTGCGACGCGAAACCAGGCGGGCTGTGGACGCGGATGGACTGAGCCCGGAAGTATTCGCGGTTCACAGGTTTTCAATGTGG
>CAJPTB010000078.1 GCA_905373325.1 uncultured Ancrocorticia sp. | reverse complement strand
GGACGCCGTCCCAGTCCGCGGCCACGGCGGCCGCGCACTCCCGCAGCCGCAGGGCCCGACGCGGGTAGCCGAGATTGCCCCAGGCCAGGATGACCTCGGCGGGCGAAGCCGCCGCGAGGTCGGCGGGCTCCGGCCAGCGTTCCATCCACTCGTGCCACGAGGGCATGACCCTGGCCACGGGAGTTTGCTGGCTCATGACCTCGCAGACGAGCACGGCCCACGCCGACGTCGTCGGCTCGCGCCACGGAAGCGGACGCGAGTTCGCCGCGTACCAGCGCAAAAGACGAAAGAGCACGGGCCAAGTGTGCCCCATTCGAAGCGTCGACGCGAGGTTTTGCGCTCCCGGTGATAGCGTGGTCGCGTGAAAAGCGATCCCAGGAAACGCCGTGGCGACGGACGCAACCGCTGGAAGGGGCCGCGTTTGGGCGCGGCGCGCCCGGGCCGCGGCGACGGAGGCTCCGCTCGGCCCGGAGGCTCCGGCAGGGGCGCGAGCCCGGGTCGCGCGAGCGGATCCAAACGTTCGAACGCCTCCGACGCCGATGCCGCGGGCTCCGAGGAAGGCAGGGCCGCCTCCTCCGGCAGCGGGCGCCGTCCGGCATCCAAGGGCGGCTCGGGATCGCACTCGCGCACGTCGCCCCGCAACCTCAACGGCGCACGCGGAACCGACCACGCCGATCGTCGGCGTGGAAACGACGTCGCCCGGAAGGCGCGGCCCGAAGGCGCGCGAGGCGCTCGGGCTGCCGCCGAGCGACAGGCCGGCAAGGGAAAAGGCCCGCAGTCGGAAAGCCGAGAAGCCGCTTCCAGGGGCGCAGTGCGAGGCAAACGCCCGGCGGCGTCTCCGCACGGCGCCGGGCAGCGGCACGGCGCCGTGCAGCGGCACGGTGCGCGCCGTGCAGGTCCTGCCGGCGAGCCGCGCGGCGGCTCCGTGAAGCGCCAGGGAACCCGGCCCGGGAGGGCCGGGACGCACGGAAAGGCAGTGCATGGAAAAGCCGGGGCGCAGGGGAGACCCGGGGCGCAGGGCGGGCCCGCCAGGCGGCAGCAGCCGCGGAGCAGACCCAGTGCCGCCGCCCGAGCCCGCTCACGGGCGGCCGCCGAAAGGGAGCGCAGAGCCAGGATCAACCGTCGACTTGGCTTCGGGGCGCTCGTCGCCGTCCTCGTCGTGGTGGTGGTGGTCGGCATGCGATTCGTCCTCGCCAGAATCAGCGAGCAGGACGAGACCGCCACGAAGGTTCCGACCAACGATTACAAGCCCGTGAAGTGCACGTCTGAGCTGGTGCAGACGACGTTGACGACGAAAGGCGGCTCCGCCGGGCGGCCGGTGGCCTTTCAGGCGACGCTCCGCAACACCTCCAAGTCCCATCCGTGTTACATCGACGTCGGTTGGTCCAACCTCGACGTCAACGTCACGAGCGGGTCGGCCCAGGTCGCCTCAATCGCCGCGTGCCGCCGCGGCGCGGAGAACAAGCGGCTGCTGCTCGACCGCGAATACACTGCGACCGTTTCGCTCACGTGGAATGGAGGAACGGCTGCGTCGGGCTGTGGAAACACCGCCAAAGGCGCCAAGCCGGGAACGTACAAGGCCGAGCTGAAGTTGAATGACAACGCGGCCGCCAAGGCGCAGGCGAGCTTCGCGCTGGAGCAGACGTCGCCCGCGCCGAGCGCCAGCGAGCCCGGGCAGCAAAATCCGAGCCAGCCGGGCCAGGAGAATCCTGGCCAGCCGGGGCAAAACTCAAACGAAGGCCAATCGCCGAACGGGGACGGGAACGCGGGCGGAGGCCAAACCCCGGGGAATTCGGGGCAGAATCCGAGCCAGCCGGGCCAGCAGAACTCCGGGGGCCCAGGGCAAGCGCCGGGCGGCGGGCAAAATACATCTGCGCCTGGGCGCTAGAGCTCCGGCGCCGTCCGGCGACCGAGCGAAGACAGGTCCAAAGGCCTGAGGCTCAGAGACGTTCGCGACAGGGCGATTCCGGCCTCAGGCGAGCCCTTCGCGGGCGGCGGCTTCAAGGATGTCGTCGCATTCGAGCAGCGTCAAGCCGTCGGGGACCTTGACGTTCGCTTCGCGCGTTCCGCGAGGGACGATCGCCGCCCCGAAGCCCAGCCTGCGAGCCTCGGCCAGGCGCTGCTGAAGCCCCGTCACCGGCCGCAGCTCGCCGGTGAGCGAGACCTCGCCGATCGCCGCGGTTCCGGCGGTCAGCGGCCTGCCCAGCCGCGCGCTTGCCAGCGCCAAAGCCATTGCCGCGTCCGTCGCGGGCTCGGACGAGCGGGCGCCGCCGACGGTCGAGAGGAAAACGTCGCAGCGGTCGAGGTCGAGGCCCAGGCGCGATTGCAAAACGGCGATCGCCATAGCCGCGCGAGAAGACTCCAAACCCGACGTCGTCCGCCTTGGAGGCCCGGAGCTTGGAACGATAAGGGCCTGCACCTCGACCGGCATCGGCCGCCGCCCCTCCAGGGCCATCGTCACGCATGTGCCGGGCACGTTCTCGCGGCGCGAGGACAGGAAGAGCCCCGAAGGGTCGGCCAGGCCCCGAATGCCCGCCTCGTTCAGCTCGAAACAGCCGACCTCTTCGGTGGGGCCGTAGCGGTTCTTGACGGCGCGGACCATACGCAGGGGCGAGTGGCGGTCGCCCTCGAACTGGCAGACGACGTCGACGAGATGCTCGAGCACCCTGGGGCCGGCGATCGAACCTTCCTTCGTCACGTGCCCGACGAGCAGCACCGGCATCGATCGGGTTTTGGCGTCGGCGACGAGCGCGCTCGTGACGCCGCGAACCTGGGCGACGCCGCCGGCCGCCCCCTCGATCTGGGAATCGGCCGCAGTCTGCACGGAATCGACCACGAGCAGGCTGGGCCGCACGGAGTCCACGTGGCCCAGAATCGTTGCGAGGTCCGATTCCGCAGCCAGGTGGAGACGGTCGTGGAGCGCGCCGATGCGCTCGGCGCGGAGCCTGACCTGGGCGGCCGACTCTTCGCCGGAGACGTAGAGCACCGGGGCGCGGCCGGAGTGGGCCGCGGCCTCGGCGGCGCGCGCGGCGACGTCGAGAAGCAAAGTGGATTTGCCCACACCCGGCTCTCCCGCGAGCAGGACGACCGCCCCGGGGACGAGGCCGCCTCCCAGGACGCGGTCGAATTCGTCCACCCCCGTCGGCTGTTTGACCGAGGCCGTCGTGGGGACCTCGGTGATGGGCGTCGCCGGGCTCGTTGGAGCGAGGGAGGCTGTGCGCGTGCGCGGCGCCCCGACTTCCTCCAAGCTTCCCCACGCCTGACACTGAGGGCAGCGCCCAACCCATTTCGAGGTGTCCCATCCGCATTCGGAGCACGTGAACGTGCGCGACGCCGCTTTGGCTGCCATGGACCGCTCCGCCCTTTCAGCGGTTGGCGAACTCTTCGAGGAGGGCGGAGTCGCCGGAGACGATGATGACGTCCTCGGGGCCGATCTTCGTCTCCTCGGTCGCGTACTCGAAGGGCTGGCCGGGCGCCTTCACGCCGATGATGGTCACGCCGAACCTCTCGCGCACCTTCGATTCGGCCATCGTGAACCCTTGGATGTCTCGCGGCGGGCGCATCTTGATGATGGAGAAGCCGTCTTCCATCTCGATGTAGTCGAGCATCTTGCCGCTGACCATGTGCGCGACCCGCGCGCCGGCGTCGTACTCGGGATAGACAACGTGGTGAGCGCCGATGCGGCGAAGGATGCGGCCGTGCGAACGCGACGTCGCCTTCGCCCAAATCTGCTTCATTCCGAGGTCGGCCAAGTTGGCGGTCGCCAAAACGGAGGCTTCGAGCGAGCTGCCGATGCCGACGACGGCCACCCCGAACTCGCGCGCGCCCGCCTGTTCCAGGGCGTCGGCGCTGGTTGCGTCGCCCTCGATGATTCTGAACCTGTGGGACCACTGCTGGACCAGGACGGGGTCGCGCTCAATGGCGAGGACCTCGCGGCCCAGGCCGTCGAGGGTCGAGGCGATCGCCGTGCCGAAGCGGCCCAGGCCCACTACCAGGACGGCGTCGTCGTCAATCTGTTTCTTCTTCATCCGTGCTCCTCCGTCATCCGATCGTAGGCCACTCTTCAGGGTAGTGGATGACGCGGCGGCGGGTGCGCAGGGCAAGCGCGGCCGCAAGCGTCATCGTGCCCGTGCGCCCGGCAAACATGAGGACGGCGATGATGTACTTGCCCGCCGTCGGCAGCCCGGGCGTCACGCCCGTCGACAGGCCGCAGGTGGCGAAGGCGGAGACCGCCTCGAAAAGGGCGTCGGCGAGCGGGAGGCCGGAGACCTCCATGAGCGCGATCGTGCCCACGGTGACGATGATCGAGGCCAGGAAGGTGGCCGCGATGGCCAGGCGCAGCACTTCCGACGGCAGACGGCGCCCGAACGCCTGAGTGTCTCGGTCTCCCCGCGCCTCGGCGACGATCGCCAGGAACAGCACGGCCAAGGTGGTCACTTTGATTCCCCCGGCCGCCGACGTCGACCCTCCGCCGATGAACATAAGCCCGTCGAGGAGGAACCACGTCGATTGGGTCATCGAGCTGACATCGAGCGTCGCCAGGCCCGACGAACGCGCGACGGTCGAATGCAGGAACGTCGCCTGGATCTGCTCGCCCAGGGAAAGATTCGCGAGCGTCTTGGGGTTGTCCCATTCGAAGAGGAAGAAGAGCAGGGCGCCCAAGAGCAAGAGAACCGCGTAGGTGACGAGTGTGAGCTTCGTCGTAAGCGACCACTTCTTTGCATGGCGTCGACGCCGCCACATGTCGAGCACCACGGGAAAGCCGATCGCGCCGACGACGGTGCCGAAGACAATGGGCAGGGTCAGCGTCCAATCGCCCGCATACGGCCCCAGTCCGTCGCGCATGACGACGAAGCCGCCGTTGTTGAAGATCGAGATGGCCATGAAGGCCGCGTGCCACAGCGCGGACAGCATGGCGTCGCCCTCGCGGATGAAAAACGGCGTGAGGGTGAGGAAGAGGATCGCCTGCGCGCTGAGGGCGACGACGACGACGGCCCGCACGAGCAGGCCGACTTCGCCCAGGCGCGACTTGGTCTCCGAGGCCGCCAGGAAGCGCTGCGTCAGGCCGATGCGACGCGACACCACGATTCCCAGAATCGAGGCCATCATCATGATGCCCAGCCCGCCGATCATCATCCCTATGGCGATGAAGAACTGCCCCAGCGGCGACCAGTAGGTGGCGGTGTCCACAGTGACGAGCCCGGTCACGCACACCGACGAGGTCGCCGTGAAGAAAGCGTCCACAAAGGGGGCGCGTTGGCCCGAAGAGGTCGACGCCGGCAGCGAGAGCAGCGACGTCTCGACGAGGACGATCCCCGCGAACACGAAAAGGGCCAGGCGCGCGGGCGAATCGCGGGCGACGCGATCCATTAGCTCCCGCGCCCGAAGGAAAGGGCCGGGCGCCGCGGACGGACGGCCCTGAGCCCGCACTCGCTTGCGCACGATGGTCGCTCCTCACTGTTGCCTGTTTCACGTCTTGCCTTTTTCAGAGCTCGAGGGCTCTGGGAAAAGGAGTCGATTGGCCAAGACTATCGCCATTTGGTCCCTGTTGGCAGCGTCGGCAGGCCTGACCCGGGCGTAGAATCCCGCCGTCCGAAACGCCGAAACGGTGCGACGCGCCCGGGTGATGGTGCCCGGCTGCTGTGACTGATGTGAAAGTTCATGTACCCTTGCGGTGTGACCGCCGCTAGCCTGTGCGGAAAAGGTTCACCACACGTATTCGCAGGATGGGATTCATGACGCAGTTGCCGAACAAAGCGCCGCAGTTCTACACGGTTGCCGAAGTTGCCGAACTCACCCGAGTCTCGCGCATGACCGTCTACCGCATGGTCCACTCGGGGGAGTTGCCCGCGGTTCGCTTCGGCAGTTCATACCGGGTTCCTAAGTCGGCCATCGACGCCCTTTTGGGCGTGCAGGACGAACCGACCGCCCGCGCAGCGGGCGAGTGACGGGTCCGTGTTACCGGTACGGCGCTCAAGGCGCTAGTATGTTCCTGAATATTTCGAGGGCACAAGCCCATTAGTTTCGGAGGTAACCTGTGGGTTCCGTCATCAAAAAGCGTCGCAAGCGCATGTCGAAGAAGAAGCATCGCAAGTTGCTTCGTAAAACTCGGCACCAGCGTCGCAACAAGAAGTGACCTAAAAGGCCCGGGCGGTTTCCGGGCCTTTTGTGTGGGAGGTGCGATGACTGACGTTCAGTGGCTTTCACCGGAGGAACAGAAAGCTTGGCGGGCTTTCTTGCGTGCTGTTTCCCTCGTGATGGAAGTGCTCAATCAGGACATAGAGAACGAAAAGGGTATATCCCTCAACGAATACGAAGTGCTTGCGCATCTTTCGGAGTCGCCTGGGCGCACGATCCGCATGTCCAATCTGGCAGACAGGCTCGTTCACTCACGTTCCCGGCTGACCCATACGGTGCGCAGGCTCGAAGACGCCGGCCTGGTCAAGCGCGAGCCCTGTGCCGACGACCGCCGCGGCGTCAACTGCATATTGACCGAGAAAGGGTTCGAATACTTGGTTTCGGCCGCCCCTTCCCACGTGAACTCGGTTCGCCGCGTGCTCGTCGACAAGCTGGGCAGGGAGGACATGCTCGAGCTTGGGCGCCTGTCGAACATCTTGGCCGACGTCGCCAGCGAAGTGAAGCCTGTCAAGCCCGCAGACTCTCCGACGGGCCCAGGGGGCTCCGTGCCGTCTCACGGGTCGGTTGATTCGGAAGATTCGGTTGTCTCCCCAGGGGCCGGAGGCTCGCAGCCATCTGACTGTTCGGCGGACTCCGAAGGCCCGGCGCCGTCCGGCGAATCGGCAGACGAGCCAGGCTCGCGGGCGGGCTGAATCCCTCGGCTTCGGCAACGCTGAATCCATCAAACCGAGCTGAATCCATCAAATCGACGGCAGGCTGGACACATGAACGACAAACTCACGACCGTCCATTTTGTGCGCCACGGGGAGGTGGACAATCCCAGCGGGCAGCTTTATGGGCGGCAGCCGGGTTTTCATCTCACGCCCCTGGGGCGCGCCATGGCCGAGAGGGCAGCCGATTTCTTCGACGGGCGCGATCTGCGGCTCATCGTCTCTTCGCCGCTTGAAAGGGCTCGGGAGACGGCCGAGCCGACGGCGCAAAGGCACGGGCTGTCGGTCGTCCTCGACGAGGGCCTGATTGAAGCGGGGAACAAGTTCGAAGGCGTCAACGTCAACAAGAACCGGCTCATTCTTGCCCATCCGCGGTACTGGCCGTGGTACGTCAATCCGGCCGAGCCTTCATGGGGCGAGCCTTACACGGAGATCGTGGCACGCCTGTCCGAGGCCGTGCGCCGCGCCCTCCGTAAGGCCGAAGGCGGCGAGGCGATGCTCGTTTCGCACCAGCTCCCGATATGGACGATGCGACGCTTCGTCGAAGGGCGCCCGCTCGCCCACGACCCGCGCAAACGAGAGTGCGCCCTGTGCTCGGTGACCTCTTTGACATTTGTCGGGCGTCAGCTCGTAGGAGTCGGCTATGACGAGCCCGCCGCCGAACTGGTGCGCCGCGCCCGCGACGTCACGCCGGGCGCCTCGGAGGCCGCGGTTCACACCGGGCTGTGAGGGACTCCGGCCGGGGCGTCCGCCTTCTGCGGGAGGGCGGCCTGCTTTGGCTCGTTCGGCGCAGCCGCACGTGGCGCGTGCGAAAAGGCCGTAGAGAGGTTGCCCTTTCCAGCCGTCGCGCCAACCGTATTGCCGTCCT
>CAJPTB010000077.1 GCA_905373325.1 uncultured Ancrocorticia sp. | reverse complement strand
GCTGAGGCAGACGGCGGGGGAGACGCCCCTTCCGCTGCGGCGGAGCAAGCCGCTCGGCCTCGGAGACGATTTCGGACTCAAGCGGGCGGACGAGAAGCCAAACCGCGAAGAAAAAGGCAAAGGCGATCATTCCCACGCCGGTCCACAGGTCGAGGTTTGTTCCGGCGGCCTTCGCCAGATCCTCGTCGTCGGCGAAGAACACGCCGTAGACGGCCAGCATCGCGCCGAACGTGAAAAACATCGCGGCGACCCAGGCGCGCAGGTCCAAAAAAGCCATGCGCCAAAAACGGGGACAGCGTTTCTTGCTCATCGTTTCCCTCCGTCATCCCACGAAAATGTTGAGTAGAACCAGAGCTGCCATGACGGCGGCGCCCAGCGGCCAAGGATTCTCCCACCAGGCAAGTCCGCGTCCCTCCTCCAGGCGCTCACGCTCGGCCTTGACCGCGACCTTGTGCAGATCTGGCGCGGGAAGGCTTCCCTTGATCGGCATTTTCGTGCGGCCCCACACGAGCCCGTCCAATTCCTCGACCGGCTTGGGCGAAGTTCTGAGGGTGACGAGGACGGACACGACGACGTCGAACACGAAGGCCATCCCCGATCCGGTGAAGGAGGCCGCCTGCTGGGAGTTGAACTCCAGGAAGCCGTTTTGGTAGCCGATCTGCACGGCTGCCGCACCCGCGGCTCCGGCGACGAGGCCCCACAGCCCGGCCGGCCCGCTCATGCGTTTCCAGAACATGCCCAAGACGAAGGTGGCGAAGAGGGGGGCGCTGAAGATCGACTGCAGGAGCTGGATGTAATCCTGGATGTTGTTGAACTCCGCTGCGATGAAGGCGGCGCCGATGGCGATGAGGACGCCGGCCACCGTGAGTTTGCGGCCCACGCGGAGGTAGTAGGTGTCTTTGCGGCCCGGGCGGATGTAGGTCTGCCACAGGTCGTAGGTGACCACGGTGTTGAAGGACGATACGTTTGCCGCCATGCCGGCCATGAAAGCCGCGATGAGCGCCGCCAGCGCGAGTCCCACGAGCCCCGTGGGCATGACCTTTCCGATGAGGGCGGGCAGCGCCTCGTTGTGGGAAATCTTGCCGTTGGAAAGCTCGGGTATGAGGACCGCGGCGATGAGGCCCGGCATGATGATGATCGCGGGAAGGAGCATCTTGGGAATCGCCGCGATGATCGGCGTGCGCTGGGCGGCCGACATGTCTTTCGCCGAAAGGGCCCGCTGAACCTCGGTGAAGTTGGTGGTCCAGTATCCGAAGGAGTTGACAAAGCCCATTCCGAGCAGCAGCGCGATCCAGTTTCCATAGGGGTTGGTCGTGTTGGCGAGCCCCGTCCCTCCCCACACGGACAGCCCGTTTTCCCCGAGGAGCTCGTGGGTGCGAATCGTCTCGAGAAGGCCGTCGATGCCGCCGACCCTGATGAGCCCGCCCACGGTGAGCGGGATGAGGAAGGCGACGATGATGAAGAATTGCAGCACCTCGTTGTACATCGTGGCGGTCAGCCCGCCCATCGTCGTGTAGAGGAGCACGACGCCGGCGGCGGCGATGATAGAGGCCCACAGGGGCCAGCCGATGAGGACGTTGATGAGGAGCGCGAGGGCGAAGAGGTTGATGCCGGCCACGAGGATCGTCGCTATGGCGAAAACCGCGGACTGGTAGACGTGGGTGGGCCGGTCGAAGCGAAGCCGGAGGTATTCGGGGACGGATCGGACTTTCGACCCGTAGTAGAAGGGCATCATAATGAGCCCGAGGAAGACCATCGCCGGAACCGCGCCGATCCAGTAATAGTGGACCGTCGCCAAGCCGTACTGCGATCCGTTGGCCGCCATTCCGATGAGCTCCGTTGCGCCGATGTTGGCCGAAAGGAAGGCGAGCGCACAGATCCACGCGGGCAGCGAACGCCCTGAGAGGAAGTAGTCCTCGCTCGTGAGGACCTTGCGTTTCGTCACGACGCCGATGGCGATGACGAAGAACAGGTAGACGACCACGAACGAGTAGTCAAAAGCCGTCGCGTCGAGCCGTAAGTCCATTCATCGATCTCCTTCTAGCGTGCCGCCGTGGAACGCATAGAGAAAAGGGTAGCAGCGAAAAGGGCGCGTCGCCCCAGACGGCGGAGCAAACGGGGCTCAACGCGCAACTTTGACCGGGCGGCCTTCCCTGCACGAGGCCGCGCAGGCCTCGGCCACACGGAGGGAGGCGACGGCGTCGTCCATCGTCGACGGAACCTCGCCCTTTCCGGCGACCACGTCGAGGAACGCCTCGAGCTCTCGCTCGTAGCAGTCGGCGAAGCGGGCGATGAAGTCGACCCACGGCTCACCGGAGGGGTAGGCGACCCCGGGTTCGAGCGATCGCACCGGAAGGCGCTCGTCCATGCCGACGACGTCCGTCCCCTCGGTGCCGTGCACTTCCATGCGAACGTCGTACCCGGCGCCGTTGAAGCGGGAAGAATGCGCGGTGGCGAGCGCGCCGCCGGTCAAGCGCAGCGCGAGGACGGTTTCGCACACGTCGGAGAAGTCGGCGAAATCGGGCAGCCCCAAATCCGTGCCGAAGGCGAAGACCTCTTCGACTTCGCGGCCCGTGACCCACCGAAGGGCGTCGAAGTCGTGGATGAGGCAGTCGGTGAAGATGCCGCCGCTGGCGGCGAGGAACTCGCGGGCTGCAGGGGCTTGGTCGAGAGTGTGCATGTGGACCCTTCGCAGCTCCCCGATCTTCCCCGCTGCGAGCCTTTCGCGGGCTGCGGCATAGGCGGCGTCGAATCTGCGCTGGAAGCCGATGTGGACGGGGACCCCGGCGGACTTGGCCGCGGCGTTGGCCCTCTCTGTCGAAGCGATGTCGAGCGCCACAGGTTTCTCGCAGAAGATCGGGACGCTCAGGCGGACGGCGGCTTCGATGTGGCGTGCGTGGGCGTCGGTGGGCGTGGCGAGGACGACGCCGTCGAGATCGTCCGAATCGAAGACGTCCTCGACGGAGCGGACCCGGGCGCCCAATTCGTCCGCCGCCTGCCGAGCCCTTTCGGGGACGACGTCGGCGACGACGAGGCTTTCGACTTTCGGCGCCAGGATTCGCGCATGCATGATTCCGATGCGTCCGACGCCTAGCAAACCGATGCGAGGCTTGGCCATTGACACTTTCCTTTCGCTTGTGTCGCTTCGTTGCGAGATGCGCGGCTTGCAAAGTTTGCGCTCTACAAGGTCTGGGCCTTGCGAGATCCGCGCCCCGCGAGGTGCGTGAAAGCCTTGGAAGGGGCGTGAAAGCCTCACGAGGCGGCCGCTCGTCAAGGCTACCCCACCGCCGCGGACAAAACGAAGCGCCGGCAACCAGAAATGAAGCGTTGCCGCCGTTTGAGGCGCCCTCGCGGGTTGAGCCGCTTTCGCGGAAACCCGGCCGGTCAAAACACGCTCCCCAATCGAGCTTGACACCCCTTCGGTTCCATGGTTAATTAGTAATGTAATGAACCGCAGAACTAAGGAAGTTGAGGCAATGCGTTTTTCCGACTCGCATCCCATCTACCTGCAGATCGCAAACGACATCCGCAGAAGCATCCTCACGGGGACTCTTGCGGCGGGAGACCAGCTCATGTCAACAACGCAATACGCGACCACCTATCGCATCAACCCGGCAACGGCGAACAAGGCCTTCGCGCTCCTCGTCGACGAGAACCTCGTCGAAAAGCGAAGGGGAATCGGCATGTTCGTCACCGAGGGGGCGCACGAGCGCCTGCAGGAGGCCGGGCAGAAGTCTTACGCCGACGAGACCCTGACGCCCGCCCTCGCCGAAGGCGTCGCTCTGGGCCTCTCATCCCCCGAGATCCTCGACATGGCGGCAAGCAGCCTTGCCACACTCACAAAGGAGAAGCAATGAACCCCCTCGGCATCGACGTCGCCGACCTGACGTTCCACTACGAGCGTCACTCGCAAAACGTCGTCGACCACGTGTCTTTCAGAATCGAACCGGGGTCGATCACCGGCCTCCTCGGCAGAAACGGCTCCGGCAAGTCGACCGTCGGCATGCTCATGGCCGGCCTCCTCTACCCGACTTCCGGAAGCGTCCGCGCAAACGGACAGCACGTCTACGAGAACCCCGGCCTCATGGCAAACGTCTGCTACGTCAGCGATTCGACCCCCATACTCGAAGACGAGAAGACCCGGCGCACCCTCGAGCTCTGGGAGGCGTCGCGCCCCAACTGGGACCGCGACTACGCGAACGAGCTGATCGAGGCGTTCCGCATCGACGTGAAAAAGAAGCCCTCGCGGCTCTCCCGCGGTCAGCTCTCAAGCCTCTACGCACTGCTGGGCCTGGCCTCCAGATGTCCGGTGACCGTATTCGACGAGGTCCACCTCGGAATGGACGCCGTCGCCCGGGAAATCTTCTACGCGAGCCTCCTCGCGGACTACACGAAGCACCCGCGCACCCTCGTTCTGTCCTCGCATCTGATCGAGGAGGTCGAAAGTCTCCTCGACTCGGTCATTTTCATGGACAACGGGCGAGTCGTCGAAAGCGGAGACGCCGACGACGTCCGATCCAGGCACTCAGACGGGGGCGAACTGGCCCATCTGACCGACGTGCTCATGAAGATGGCCCTCTCTTCCAACACCGCAGCCGCATACAGAATTTTGCAGAAGGGACGCGACCATGAATGACAAGGCGAACGCACAGACCATGACCGGCAACGCCGACACAACGACCATGGCCGACGACGAAAACGTCGCAGCCGAAAGGGCGAAGGCCGCCGTCAATCGCTTTATTTTGAGACGTCATGGACGAATGATGCCGATGGCAATCGGGGTCGGCCTATTCTTGGGCGCCCTCGCTGCAACAGCCGTCTACTTTCTCGAGAAATACGACCACCTGATCTTTAGAAACGGCGGCAGGCACCAGATCGTCATCGACGGAAGGCAAATCGACATCGGCATCTCTCCCGAAAACCTTGAAAGAATCCGCGGCTTCGCCGCAGAGATTGGAAACATTTCATACGCGGTCATCGTGACCGCCATGCTGCTCGTCACATTGACGGTGGGGGCAGTGATCCAAGGGGCCTATGCCGCCGTCAGGACGCGGACCTACCTCAGCTCAGGATTTCCGCGTCGCTCCATTCTCCTCGCCCACGCAAAGGCATTTGGCCTCGGAACCGCCGTGTCGGGCGCGCTCGCCATGGCGGGAGCAGCGGTCCACGGGCTAATCGCCGGCGACTTTTCCGGCAGCATCAAGGTGACCGGAACGCACGCCGGCCGCACGGTGGGCACTTACGAGGTCAATCTCTGGTTCCTAGCCGTCGTGGCAACGGTCGCCATAGCCGGCGCGTACACAGCCGCCTACGGGATTTTCATGGCCTTCGTCCGTCTTCCCTGGTATGTCGCGGGAATAGGCGTCGCCGTCGTCTCAGCGACATGGGGCACGCTGAACTGGACCTTCAAGGCAGTGGGTTCGGACGACTCACTCATATACGTGGCGCCCTTCAAGCACATAGGCGCAAGCGGCTTCCCGCTTTACAGCGTGCTTTGGGACCTCGCATCCATCGTCTTCTACGCGGCCGTTGCGTGGCTGTGCATGCGACGAATCCAGGTTCGCCGCTGACCGCGAGCGCGCCGACCGGCAGGGGCCGCAGCGCCGAGAGGAGCTGCGGCCCCTTTTCCGAAAGGAGGCCGCCCAGACGCACGGCTTCTCGGCTGACGTCGAGCACGCCAGCCGTTGCCGGGCAAAAACGCCCTCGTTGCGTTGTTTCTGCACGTCATGCGGTCGAGACGAACTCAGAGCATCGGCAAATGCACTAACGCTTCCACAAAAGTTAAAATACTTTTAATTATAGATGAAATATAAGAGTACAATTCAGTTTTCGCCATTTAATACCTCTGACAAAATTTTGAAATTCATCACCTTAATGCGTTATTTAGGACTAACGACCCTCACTTTTCGTAAAAATACGACGCAAAGTAAAGGTATGGCACGGCGGGTAGCTCGAGGACCTCGAGGAGTGCGCGGAGAGATACGATCGCGCCTCATGGAAGTTGCCCGCGAACAGTTCTCCACCCGCGAATTCAATTCGGTGACCGTGCGAGGCATCGCCGAAGAAGCGGGGGTCGACCCTAGCCTCGTCTCCTATTATTTTGGCGGAAAATCGGGCCTTTTGCGCGCAGCGATGTCGCTTCCCGCAGATCCTGTGGCGGCCGCTCTCAAAGAGATGACGCCCCTTGAAGGCGCGGGATCGAGAGTTTTCAGAGTCATCCTCAACCTTTGGGAAGAGACGAACGCCAATCACGCTGCACGGGTCCTTATCCATCAGCTTCTCAGCTCGGAAGAGACGATGTACGTTTTCAGAACGTGGATCGACGAATCCGTGGTGACCCCGGTGTCCAAAATGCTCGGCGGACCCGACAGGCGCCTGCGGGCCGCATCCGGCGTCGGGCTCATCATAGGCGCCCTCCTCAATCGATACATCGCCGGCATAGAGCCGGTTGCCTCGGCGTCGATCGAGGATTCTGCGGCGTTCTACAGCGTCTGCCTTCAATACCTTTTCACGCCTGAGATTTTCCCTTCGGATTTCCCGGCGATCGAGTCCTCCGTCCCGCCCATGCCGAGCTCTTTCGAGAAACAGACGCTCTCGCCTTTGCCTTCTGCCTCGCCAGCTTTGTCCTCTTCCCAGAACCCGCAGCATCCGCACGAGCCGACGCCGCCGCAAGGCCTCGCCCCACATCCGCACGAGCAGACGCCGAGCGCGCATGAGCCGGGGCCCCGACAGCTCCCCCAAACGTTCCAGGAGCGGATACCGCGAGAAGACCTCACGCTCCCCGAAGACCCTTCCTTTCCCCAAGATCCGAGGAGCTGGCCATTTTAGGCCGCCTGAAGGGCCTGCCCGACTCAGCGTCTCGGCTCTGCGTCTGATCTTTTGCATCGGATACGTCTGGCAGACTTGTACCATGCAGAACTTCTACTCGATCTACTCCCACGGTTTCGCGCGGACAGCGGCCTGCACGCTTCCCGTCGCCATCGGCGATCCGCGCGAGAACGCCCGGCGGACGGCCGAGCTGGCTCGCGAATGCGCCGAAAAGGGCGTGGCCGTCGCAGTCTTCCCCGAGCTCGGGCTGACCGGATACTCAATCGAGGACCTTCTGCTTCAAGACGTGCTGCTTGACGCCGCCCTCGAAGCGCTCGAGGACCTTCGGGCTGCCTCCGTCGGGATCGCCTCTGTGATCGTCGTCGGCGCGCCCCTCGTCCACCGCGGCCGCGTATTCAACTGCGCGGCCGTCATCCATCGCGGCCACGTCCTAGGGGTCGTTCCGAAGTCCTACCTTCCCGACTACCGCGAGTTTTACGAGAAGCGGCATTTCGCGTCCGGCGAGGAGTGCGCCGGCGAGAGGATCGCTCTGCCGGGGGTCACCGTCATCGACGCGACGCTCGCCGCGGACGAGATGGGAGGCGACTTCGCGGCGTCGGAGAGCCTCGCCTTGTACGGCGTGCCCCCCGAAACCGTGCCCTTCGGGCCCGACCTCCTTTTCGAGGCGGAGGACGTGCGAGGGCTGACGTTCCACGTCGAGGTCTGCGAGGACATGTGGGTTCCCGTCCCCCCGTCGGCGCGGGCCGCGCTAGCGGGCGCTTCACTCCTGTTGAACCTGTCCGGCTCGCCCATTACGGTGGGGCGGGCCGCCGATCGCGAGCTGCTCATCCAATCGGCGTCTTCGCGCTGCAACGCCGCCTACATTTACGCCGCCAACGGCGAGGGCGAAAGCTCGACCGACCT
>CAJPTB010000076.1 GCA_905373325.1 uncultured Ancrocorticia sp. | reverse complement strand
CCAAGTAGGAGTCGAGGAAATTCTGGATGCGCTGATCGGCAGCGCAGGGGCGATGCGCCAGGCGGCGAGAAAGCTCGCGCTGGCGCGCCAATATCGGGGACATAAGGCTGTCAGTCTCGCTCTGATCGGCCTGTGCCAAAGCGGGAATTCCCAGAAGCTCCAAGCGCAGGGCGATGGCGGAAGCAGTGGCCGCGTCTTTAATCGTCATGACATGAGCCTAGCGAACCCGGGAGGCTCTAACCTGTTACGTTCCGCCTAGAAAGACGAAATGCACGAAGACCGGACGTCGCCAGGCGATGCGAAGGCCGGGCTCTGTGGAACGGTGCGCGGAAGTCCGGCGTCGCGAAAGGCCGGGCGTTGCGAAAGGCCGGGCGTCGCGAAACCGGCTGTGGCGCGGCGCTTCAAGGTCTAGGCTGGTGACATGGACAGTCAATGGCGCCAGCTGGCTCAATGGATCGCGCAATCGGATCGCATCGTCTTTTTCGGCGGCGCCGGGGTCTCGACGGAGTCTGGCATACCGGACTTTCGCGGCGCCAAAGGGTTTTTCCATCAGGATCGCGAAATCCCGATCGAGCGCGTTTTGTCCATCGACTTCTTCGAGACCCACCCGCAGGCGTATTGGGAGTGGTTTGCGCAGGAATACGCCCGCGAGGGAGTCGCGCCGAATGCCGCGCACAAGTTTCTGGCGGAGCTCGAAAAGAGGGGCTCGCTTTCGGCCGTCGTCACGCAGAACATCGACGGGCTCCACCAGTCGGCGGGATCCGAGCGGATTTTCGAGCTGCACGGGAATTGGTCGCGCCTGCGCTGCCGATCAGCGCATCCAGAATTTCCTCGACTCCTACTTGGAGGGCGCCGCCGAAACGCCTCAGCTGCCGCGCTCCACTTTCGTGCTCGACCAGCCCGGCCTGGCTCGCGCGCTGTCTCTTCCATCGGATTCCACGAGCTTCGTCTCCGACTACGTCGAGAGCTACAAAGTGCTGGGCGGCGTCCTGCACAACCCTCGAAACGACCGCCGCACAACGGCCGGCGTCTTCCACGTCGCCGAAGGCGGCCTGCCGATCCCCGATGACAAGATCGCCGTGGACCGGGACGTCTTTGCGCGGCTGTTGGCCCACGCGGTCGACGCGCCGGACGACCTGCTGACCCTGCCGTGGGCATCGACCCGCGCCGAACCCGCCCGCTGCTTCGTCTCGCTGCTGCTGCGCCCCGTCGTCGTCCCAGAAGTCCCCGGCTTCTCTGCAGAACGGTCGATGGAAATCCGCTTCATCGCCCCCGGCGGCCTCGTCTCCAACCTCGACTTCGTCGAGGGAATCTTCGGCAATGGCGGCGATCCCTATCTTCCCGAGAACGACGCCTCGCTCGCGCCGGAGTCATGGACCGGCCACACCGGCTGCGTCGTCCTTGCGCCGCATCTGACGAAGCTGACCAAGAAGGAGCTGGGTCTGCCCTCCTGGGAGGAGGCCACCGAACGCCAGCGCCGCGACGGCCAGTGCTGGAAAGACGAGAACGAGCTTTACAACGGCGGCAAGGCATTCAAGTGCGTGGCGCGCGACGAGCGCGGCGTCATCGTCACCGTCATCGCAGACAACTACTTCGGCTACTGCAAGAAGGAAGTGAAAACCCAGATCGGCTACTCGGCGAACCTCTTCGGCTGCGTCGAGGAGGAGCACGCCGGCGGCGCCGTCGCCTACCCCCGCTACAACCTGGGTCAGGAGTTCACCGACGTCCACACGCCCGAGGGCCTGACCCTCGAACACGTTGTGGAACGCAACCCGGGCCGCTTCGATGTGCGCGAGGACGGCTCCGCGGCCGTCGTCGAGGACCCGACCGTGGTGCTGGTGCCCGGCGGGGCCCGCTACTCCATGCGCAGCCAGACGGTCGCGTGGACGCGGCCCGACGGCGGGGAATCCTCGATTCCGCTGCTCGTGGGCAACGTCTACGTGGCCCCCGGCGGCTACCGTGTGCACGCCAAGCACCGCGAGGGCGACGCCACCCAGTGGCATTTGGTGGGCACGGCCCCCTGGTCGACCCAGGCGCACAAGCCCGCCACAGTTTCAGGCGGCGGAAAGTCCGAGATATCCAAGTCGCTCCTTGACGCCTTCGTATTCGGCGAGGCCTACGTCGGCGACGTCGACGAAGATTTCGACGCCGTCCAAAGAATTCTCGACGGCGACTACGCCGACCGCTTCGTCGACCCGGCGAACAAGAGCGAGCATCACCGCTCGATCCTTTCCGAGCGTCGCTCTCTGGGAAGCGTGATCAAGCTGCTGACGCCGTCGTCTATGTACACCGACGAGTACAACGCCTTCCTCGAATCCATCCCGGACCACATCAAGGAGCTCATTTTCACCGTCAAGCGCTTCTACCAGCCCAGCTGGGGCAAGGATTGGCGCAGCCACTTTTCCGTGGGAATCATCAACGGCCGCAAGGGAAATTCGCTGCGACTGGACGGCGAAGTCATCAAGGTCAACATGCTGCGCGTGGGCTTCGAGAACGACGGCTCCTGGCGCCTCCTCTCCTTGCGCCCGGACTTCTCGCCCGCCGCGAAGGTTCAGACCGAGGACGACATCACCGCCTCGGTCGTGGCGCCCGGAGGGCTCGAATCGACGCCGGATTCCGAGCTTTCGCGCAAGTTCGTGGCCAATTGCGAGAGCCTGCTCTTCCAGCGGCCCGACGACGCAATCGTGCGCGGCTACGACAAGCAGACCGAATCGGACATGTCCGACCCCGACGCCGACCTCTTCATCTCGAATTTCCAGCCGCTGACGCCCGACGACGCCCGAGCCATGGCCGCGGACGCCCCCGGGCTGTCGCATTTCACCGAGCCCATGCAAAGCCTGGTCAACCGCGCGGCGAAACTGCCGAAGGCCGAAAACCCCAGCGAGGAAGCCTACTGGGTTTCCACGGCAAACCCGCGCCTGGTGAACGGGGCGCCCACCAAGAATCCGCGCTATCTCCAGGTCCGCCCGGACATCGCCAACCCGAAGGACGTGGCGCTGGCGGATCTGACCGACCACCTCTTCCGCGACGTTCCGCTGGACAAGCCGCTGCGCCACAGCGTCGACGTCGTCGCCGCGGGGCGCCGCAACAACCCGCCCGAAGAAGGCGTGCCGCCGCTGTGCGCGTACAACCCCCTCCACTACATGGAGCTTCCCGAGCTGTTTATGGAGTTCATCTCGTCCATGACCGGGAAGTCCCCCTCGACGACCGGCGCCGGAAGCGAGGGCGCTCTGACCAAGGCCCCGTTCAACGCCTTGCCGGCCATATACGACCTCAACGCCGCGCTGCTGTCTTACGCCCTCAGCGGCTACGACGGCTGGCTGTCCTCCGCCGGCTACATCGGCCCGAAAGTCAAGGTGGCGCATGACATCTCCCTGCTCATCCCTGAAATCTTCTCGCGAATGAGCGTCGAGGAGCGCAACGCCCGCAATCTCGTCAAGCGGGGCTTTCTCGAGAAGATCGAGGACTTCGAATACGAGGGCCGCACAATTCACGCCTCCCGCCTCGGCTACCGCATGAACCGGGCATTCGCCTCGACCTTCTTCGGTCGGATCTTCCTGCACCCCGACATCGTCTTCACCGAGGAGATGCTGCGTCCCGAGCTGCAGGACAAGGCGATTTTCGCCGACTCGGTGGACGTCATCGTCACCACCCACAAGGTTGTGGCGGAGCACTATCGAGCCGACGGCTCCCTCGAATGGGCCGTTCCTCCGCTGCGGGCCCTGCTGGAGATCATGATCGACGGCGTCTCCCGCGAGGGCTGGAACTTGGCGAGCCCGGAGTTCCGCGCACAGTTCGAGCGCGAGAACATTCTGAACTCGGCCTGGTATTCCGAGCGTCTGGACGCCAAGGCGGCCCGCGACGCGCGTCAGGCTCAAGAGGCGATCGAGGCCCTTGCCCGCTTCTACAAGGGCGAAAACAACGAGGAGGTCATCGAACGTCTGGGGCTCGACGAGCGCTTGGCGGCGGCTCGCGCTTGGTTGGAAGAAGTCACGTCACAGGCCTATCGCGACCACCTCGTCGGCAGCCTCGGCCTCCAGCCCTCGCTGGCCTGAGGCCAAAGGCCGACGTCGAAGTTTCGCCAGCCACCGCGGCCAAGGCATAACAGGCCGCCCAAGCGGGCGCCAAGCCTCGCCGTCGCCCGACGCGCAACATGGCGACACCCCGGCAATCGGCAAGCCCAGGGCGCCGGGCACGCCTCAGCGGCGTGCGCGGCGCCCGAGCCATTGCTTCACGCCCCGAGGCTTTCGGCTCGTCTTTCGGTTCCCTTTGCATTCAAGATTCGCGCATACACGCCGACGATCTGGGAGTAAGCGCCTCTCCGCATTCTGGGAGGAACCGCTTCTGCTCATTCTGGGAGAAGCGCTTTTTCGCCGCCGCTGCAGGCCGGGCCTTGAGACCGTCGGCGCGATCAATCAGAGACTGAGCCTTTCCCGCCGATGATGCGGTCGACGAGCACGTTCACGGCCTCGTAGGAGTCTGCATCGGGATCGAGGGGAACGGTTATCTGGTCGAGGATCAAACCGTCCAGGGCATAGTGAAACAGTGTGATGTCCGAAGGCGATCCGGGCAGGCCCATCTTCTGGTTGAATTCGACGTCGGCTTCGAGCCCCGAACGTCGCCAAGACGTGAGCGCTTCGGCCACTTCCGGTCGCCTAGCGGCTTCAAGGCGCAATTCGAAGAGGGCGATGGCCGCGTCCCGATCCGTTGTCAGCCGACGAACGATGTCGCGAAGATATGCAGCGAAGAGTTCGATGTTCGGGGTCCGCCGAGCGAGGCTGTCATGAAGCTTGGGGTCCGGTTGCAGACGCTCGCCGATGCGCAGCAGGATCGCCTCGACAATCCCGTCTCGGGAGGCGAAGTAGTTCGAGGCGGTCCCCTTCGGCACTCCCGCCTCGGCGTCGACCGCCCTGTGCGTCAGACCGCGCGCGCCTTCCCGCGCAAGCACTTTCACGGCAGCGTCCGCAAGCTTAGTGCGCCGCTCAAGGTTTCGAGCCATGCTCTTAGCATACCGGAAACCACTACATGTGTTGTGGTAAATTTGTCTCAACCACAACAACAGTAGTGATTGGAGAAACTATGCGTGAGCTTGTCTACTATGTCGCAGTATCGATCGATGGATATATTGCTCTACCGGACGGGAGCTACGAGGCCTTCCCTTTAGAGGGCGACCACATGGCGGCTTATGTCAGCGAGTTCGCAGACGCTCTGCCTTCCCACGTTCTCTCAGCCTTGGGGAAACGCGCGCCGGGCAGTCTTTTCGACACCGTGATTCAAGGGCGTAGAAGCTACGACGTCGCTCGGGCCGCCGGAATCGAACGGCCTTATGCGCATCTGACGGAATACGTTGCATCGCGGTCGGAAACCAAATCGCCAGAAGGGGTGACGTTCACGGCCGACGCACTCGCGACGGTGCGCGAGTTGAAGCGACAATCCGGCCTCGCGATCTATCTCTGCGGCGGCGGAAATCTCGCGGGGCGCCTTCTGACAGAGATCGATCGCCTCATCCTCAAGCGCAATCCCGTCGTCCTGGGAGACGGCATCCGGCTCTTCGGAGACGCCAAGCCCGCAGTGCACGACTTCCGCCTGGATCGCTGCCGCACGTTCAAGTCCGGCGTGGCGATCGAGGAGTACTCTCGCGGCCTCGCACCACTCGCGTCACCAAGCATGCGATCCTGCGATAGTTGAAAACGAAGCAGGCGATCCCGCGACGGCCGAAAACAAGGAAACCTGAATTCGGCGCAATCACGGCGTTTCGTTATCGCGAAGTTTCCTTCCCCATTCGCATCGCGCGGTTGTGCGCTGCGAAACGCCCGGCCGTTCGAAGGGAGCCGCTCTATTCCGCCTTGGAGACATCCGGCGTTGAGGTCAGCGATTTGCTTCCCGGGCGAGACTCCTGCGGCGGCTGGGTTCCGGCTGTGTTTCGCCGGGACAAGGGAAAGGCCCGAACCGCAACCGGTCCGGGCCTTTGTCTGTGGCGGGGGCAGGATTTGAACCTACGACCTCCGGGTTATGAGCCCGGCGAGCTACCGAACTGCTCCACCCCGCGTCGGCCCGTCTAGTCTACCGACGTTCCAAGCCAGCTAGCAAGGAGGGAGGAAGTGTGAGCTGTCACGTTGAGCGGCGCGTGCCATAGGCTGCGCTCCGCCCCAGTTCAGGCGCATGGCAACGCCCGCTCCTTACTTGCCGCCCTCGCCTTCTCGGCGGGCTTTGACGGCGCGCTCGAGCGCGCTCTGCAGCTTCTTCTGCGCCTCGCCATAGGCCGACCAGTTGCCTTCCTTCATCGCCGAATTCGACTCTTCCATTGCCTTCTGAGCGTCGCTCAAGGCGGACTGAAGCTCGTCGGCCGGCGTCGCCCCTCCCCCGCTCGGCGAGGCGCCGGGCGAGCTAGGCGAAGCCGAAGGAGAGCCGCTCGGGCTCGGCGAAGCACTGGGATTCGCTTTCGGCTTGTTGTTTGAGTCGGCCGACGGAGCCTCCTTGTGCCCGGAGACGCTCGCGTCGCCTGCCTGTGCGCCGGAATCCCCGCCGAAGGTCTGGTTGAGCGACTCTTCGAGCGTCGGCGCAAATCCGATCTTGCTTCCCTTGCCGAAGGTTGTCAGCACATACTGCGCGATCGGATAGGAAGTGCTTCCGCTCGTCTTAGAGGCCTGGACGTAGACAGGTTGGACGTACAAGAGCCCGCCGCCTATTGGCAACGTCAGAAGGTTGCCCATGATGACCTGCGTCCCTCCCTGTTTGAGGAGGTTGAGGGTGGTCGAAACCTTTGAGTCGGTCAGGAAGTTGTTCTCCGCTTGGCCGGGGCCCGGAACCGTCACGTCCCTCGGCAGCTCTATCAACCTCAGCTGCCCGTATCCGTTGCGGACCTTGCCCGGCTCGCTGCCGGCTTCCGAATCGACCGCCAGGAAGCCCGTCATGACATTTTGCTTGTCGGCGCCGCCCAAGATGAATCCCGTGGAAAGCGAGAACTGCGCCTTGTCCTGGCCTGGCATCTGCAGGGTTAGGTAGTACGGGGGCTGATCCTGCGTCGAGCCCTTGGGCGCCGTCGGCTCCTGCGGAACGTCCCAGAAGTCTCCGCCCGAATAGAATTCCTTGGCATTGGTCACGTGGTAGCGGGACAAAAGCGTGCGCTGGACCTTGAACATGTCCTCTGGGTAGCGCATATGGGACATGAGATCGCCCGACATCTTTGACATCGGAGTCAGCGTTCCCGGGAAAACCTTCGACCACGCGTTGACGATCGGATCCTTCTTGTCCCACTGGTAGAGCTTGACGGATCCGTCGTAGGCGTCCACAACTGCCTTGACCGAGTTGCGGATGTAGTTGACCTGCTCGGGGGACTCCCCATACTGGCCTGCGCCTCTGGACTTCGCGTCCGCCGTCGCCTCGTTCAAGGATTGGCGGGCCGAGTACGGGTACTGGTTGGTGGTCGTGTAGCCGTCGAGGATCCACACGAGGCGCTTGGGAGTCTTGGGATTGCCGTCCATGTCGACGACGGCGGGATAGACCCTCGAATCCAAAGTCAGGTAGGGCGCGACCTTCGAAACCCTCACGCGGGGATCGCGGTCGTAGAGGATCTGCGAGTCCTTCGTGACGCGGTCGGAGAAGAACAGGTCAGTGTCGCGGAATTTGATGGCGAACATGAGCTTGGAGAAGGCGTTGCCGATCTTCGGGCCGCCGTCGCCGGCATAGGTGGTGGACTTGACTCCGTTCTTCGACCCGCCGGTCGGATAGTCGAGCTCCCACGGCGTCGTTCCCC
>CAJPTB010000075.1 GCA_905373325.1 uncultured Ancrocorticia sp. | reverse complement strand
CCGCCGTCGGCGGCATAGTCGGTGCGGCATGGCCGGTTGTGAAAACCGGCTGTCGGACGCTGTCAAGTATAGGGACGTTGGTCCGTGGCCGAGGTGCGCTTTCGTCCAACGGCGAAAACGCCTTTTGGCCGGGCAGGAGGCGGAGACCGCATCGGCATTCGCTACAATTGCCTTGGCCTACCCATCGACCACGGAGGATGCCATGAGCGAAACGAGCGCCTTGACGCAAACCGACGCGCTGGCCGCGGCGCAGGAGGGCGCCGGCGGGAAGACGACGATCCTCGTGTATTCGGACGATTCGAAGACCCGCAGCGAGGTGCGCGCCTCCGTCGGCCGGAGGGCCGCCAAGGGAATGCCCGAGATCGCCTGGAAAGAGGTCGCAACGCCCGACGCGCTCATGCTGGAGGTCCGCCAGGGAGGCTGCTCGCTCATGATTCTCGACGCCGAGGCCCCCAAACTCGGCGGAATGGGGCTGGGGAAGATGGTCCACGACGAAGTCGATCCGTCCATTCCCTTCATCCTCCTCGTGGCGCGCCCCCAGGACGAGTGGCTGGCGAGATGGTCCGGGGCGGCTCGAACTCTCACATACCCCGTCAATCCGCGCGAGCTTTCGGCGGCGGTCGCCGAGCTGCTGAGCACCGAGGAGAAATAGTGTCGCTTCCCACGTGGCCCGATGTCATCAGCCGGCTCGTCGGCGGCCGGGACCTGACCCGCGAAGAGGCGGCTTGGGCCGTCGATCAGGCAATGGAAGGGGCGGCGACGTCGGCCCAGCTGGCCGGATTCCTCACGGCCCTTGCGGCCAAGGGAGAAACGCCGACGGAAATTCGCGGAATGGCCGACGCCATGGTTTCGCACGCTCTTCCCGTCGACGTCGAAGGCGAGGTCCTCGACATCGTGGGCACCGGAGGGGACAGGCTCCAGACGGTCAACATTTCCACCATGGCCGCGCTGGTCATCGCCGCCGCGGGCATCCCGGTGGTCAAGCACGGGAACAGAGCGTCGTCGTCGGCCTCCGGCTCGGCCGACTGCCTCGAAGCCCTCGGCGTCAACCTCGACCTTTCCGGCGCCGACGTCGCGCGGATTTTCAACGAGTTGGGCATCACCTTCATTTTTGCGAATGTCTTTCACCCAGCTATGCGTTTCGTTGCGCCGACGCGCCGTGAGCTGGGCGTCGCCACCGCTTTCAACATTCTCGGCCCGCTGACGAATCCTGCGCGCCCGGCCGTGTCCGTCGTCGGCGTCTCCCGGCCGGACTACGCGGAGCTGGTCGCGGGAGTCTTGGCCGAGCGCGGTTCGCGGGGCCTGGTGGTGCGCGGACGCGACAACGGGATGGACGAGCTTTCCTCCGTGACGGTCAACGACCTGTGGGAGATCGAGGGCGGCCGCGTTGAAAGGCACGAGTTCGACGCCGTCTCGGAGGCGGGGCTCGCTCCGGCGACGGTCGACGATCTGCGCGGAGGGTCCCCGGCTTTCAACGCCGAAGTCGCCCGCGCCTTCCTTCAGGGGAAGACAGGGGCTGTGCGCGAGGCCGTGCTGCTCAACGCGGCGGGCGCCTTCGTGGCCGCGGGAACGCTTCCGGGCACGGGGGCGCAGAGCGGCTCCTTCGCCGAACGAATGCGCGCAGGAATGCAGATCGCGGCCGACACGGTCGATTCGGGCGCGGCGGCTCGGCTTCTCGACAGATGGATTGCCCTGTCGAACGAACCGGCTTCATAGGGCTTTCCGAAGGGCCAGTAGGGCTCGAAGCTTCATAAGTCAGACCCAGAGGCTTCGGCGCATGGCGTTCGCGAGGCTCCCCGAGCTCTTTGCGGGATCCAAGGCTCTGTGCCCGCCGTCTCCTCAATCGGCGTCCGGCCCAGCTCAATCTGGGGGCTCAATCGGCGTCCGGCCCGGGAAGCGAAAATCTGAAAGCGCTGGCCCGGGGAAGCGCCAGGGGCTCCTCGCCCTCGAAGGAAAGCAGGCGGACGGTCGGCTTCCACAGCCATGCGGCGAGCAACTCTGTTTCCTCGACCGACGCGACGTCCCCGGGGGCGGCGGGCCTGTCGGTCTGACTCGCCGAGGCGACAAGCTCAGCCGCCAGCTCCCTCGGATCGGCGCTTCGGGGGCAGCGGCCCGTCGCGGCCAGGCGGCCCCAGCGGATCACCGCCACGTCCCACGATCCGTCGTCGTCGCGCCGGGCGCCGACGATCTGCCGCGCCGCCAGAAGCGGAAGGATGCGTTCGCGCCGTCGAGCCGCGTCGATCACGCAGCGCAGGCGGTCGCGCTCGACGGCGGCCTGTTCGAATCTCTCGGCCGCGGCGAGGCTCGCCAGCCGTTGCATGCTGCGCTCCCACAGGCCGTCGAGGTCTCCGCCGAGAATCGAGCTCGCGGCCGCAAGCGAGGGGGCGTCGGGGTCGCCTGGCAGCGCGCAGGGCGCGGAGCAGCGGCCCATGGCATGCAGATGGCACGGGGCCTTTCGTCCGCTGGGCTTCGCGGGAAGACGCGCCGTGCATGTGCGCAGGCGGGCGTCGTCGGCCACAAGTTCAGCGGCCTGCCGCGCCGCCTTGCGGGATCCGAACGGGCCGAGGGCGGACGCCGCATCCTCCAGGGCAAGGGACGCCGTCACCTTGAGCCGAGGGTGCGCTTCGTCCGTCAGCGCAAGCCACGGACGGTTGTCCGGACGGCGCGACCGGCGATTGTACGGCGGGTCGAATTCCGCGATCTGGCGCAGTTCCAGGATCCGCGCCTCGAGCACGGTCGGCGTTTCGTCGACTTCCGCGCGCTCGGCCAGGTCCGCCATCTCGGCCATGCGCTTCCGCGTTTCCGCGGCCGTGAAATATTGGCGCACGCGCGCACGGAGATTGGACGAGGAGCCGACGTACAGGACGTCGCCGGCGGGGCCGATGAAACGGTAGACGCCCGGGGAGCGGGCGATTCCATCCGCCAGGCGCGCTTTCCTCCGCCGCGCCTGGGGAACCGGGTCCGTCGCGGTTGCGAGGTCCTCCAGATGCGTCACTCCGAGCGGCCCGAGCCTGCCCAGCATTGCGTGCAAAACGTCCACTGTGGCTCGGGCGTCGTCGAGGGCTCGGTGACTCGGAGCCGTCGTCGCCCCGCATGCGCCCGCCAGGGTTGAGAGTTTGAAGTTGGCAACCTCGTCTGAGGAAAAGGCGCGCCGGGCCAATGCGACCGTGTCGAGCACCCTGACGCTGGGCCACGCAAAATCGGCGCCTGCAAACGCCGCCTTGAGATGGCCGACGTCGAAGCGCGCGTTGTGCGCCGCCACGACGGTGGACGGGCTCGCGCAGAGAAACTCGATGAGGGAGGGGATGACCGCCGCGATCCTGGGCGCCCGGGCCGTCATGGCCGTCGTAATGCCGGTGAGCGAGGTTATGAATGCGGGTATCGGCTGGCCCGGGTTGACGAGAGTGGAAAACTCGCCGAGGGTTTCCCCGCCTCGCACCTTGACGGCGCCTATCTCCGTGATCGATTCGGGGCCCGGTTTGGCGCCCGTCGTCTCCAGATCGACGACGACGAACGTCACCTCTTCCAGCGGCGTGCCCAAATCGTCGAAGGACAGCTGGCCGGCGGGCCCGCCGCCGTCGAGGTCGAGGCGCGCGCCCGGCGCCCGGGCCAGCCGGTGTGCCCCCGCCCGGCCGTCGCTCAAAGCCTCGCGCCGTCGTCGAAGGGGTCGATGTCCTCCGACCGCGGCGACGTGAGGAACGCCGCGACTCCCGCGCAGACGAATCCGGCGGCGCCCCAGGCGAAGGCCAAAGGCGTGCCTCCGGGGGCGAGGTCGAAGGCGGCCAGGACTCCCATGAGCAGGAGCAGCCCGGCGGACAGCCAAAGGAACCGGGACATCGGGTGCCCCTCGGGGACCTCCTCGTCGATTGGCATGAGAGTGCCGAGTTCGACGACGTCGACCCCGTCCTCGACCTCCAGTCTTTCCTCTTCCGGCGCGCTCCAGTCGCGCGGGCCGGCGCGCAAATTCGCCACGACCTCGGGCTCTTCGAAGGAGGCGTCGGAATCGACTTCGCCGTCGAATCGGTCCGTGAAAGCGCCGTCGAAACGGTCCGCAAGGGCGCCGCCCAACCCGTCGTCGAAGCTGCCTTCGGAGCCTCCCGAGAGGCCGAGCCCGCCGTCGACGTCTTTGAGGTCGCCGCCGAGCTTGCCGTCGAGGTCCTCGAGCTCGGCGTCGAAGTCCTCGAGGCCGGCGACGATCTCCTCCCACCTCTCCTCGAAGTCGTCCCCGCCTCCGACGTCGCCTTCGGGGGCGCCCTTCGCCCTGTTTCCAGATGTGTTTCCAGATGCGCCCTCTACTCGGTCTCCAGATCCGCCCGTGGCGCCGTCGCGCAAGGCGCCCTTGACATCGTCGTCTCCCAAGCCGTCGCCGGAATCGCCGCGCGCTGTCTCATCGGTCATGACCTCCAGCATACTCATGCATAGAATGGAAGTGTGTGCGTGCCCGCGCACGAAGAACCAAGACCAAAGCACGAAGAATCACGACCAAAGAAAGGCTCACGATGACTGTTCGTCGCGTCGCATTGCTCACCGCCGGCGGTTTTGCCCCGTGCCTCTCCTCCGCCGTGGGAGGACTCATCCAGCGCTACACCGAGATTGCGCCGGACATCGAAATCATCGCCTATCAGTACGGATACCACGGCCTCCTGACGGGCAATTACATCGTGGTCGACGAGGAGGCGCGCCGCAGCGCACACGTTCTGTCCCGTTTCGGCGGATCGCCGATCGGCAACTCCCGCGTCAAGCTGACGAACGCGAAGAACCTCGTGGAGAGGGGCCTGGTCAAGGAAGGCGAGGATCCCCTCCAGGTCGCCGCTGAGCGCCTGAAGGCCGACGGCGTGGACGTGCTCCACACGATCGGCGGCGACGACACCAACACCACCGCGGCGGACCTTGCGGCGTATCTGAAGGACCACGACTACGAGCTGACCGTCGTGGGGCTTCCCAAGACGATCGACAACGACATCGTTCCGATCCGCCAGTCGCTGGGCGCTTGGACGGCGGCCGAGGAGGCCTCCGGCTTCGCCCAGCACGTCATCGGAGAGCATCGTTCGAACCCCAGAATGCTCATCGTCCACGAGGTCATGGGTCGAAACTGCGGTTACCTCACGGCTCAGTCCGCGCAGTACTATCACGGCTGGGTCGCCGAGCAGGAGTGGGCGCCCGCCCTCGGCCTTTCGAAGGAGCGGTGGGACGTGCACGCCGTCTATCTGCCCGAGCTGTCCATTGACATCGACGGGGAGGCCAAGCGCCTTCGCGGCATTATGGACGAGATCGGCAACGTCAACATTTTCCTCTCCGAAGGCGCCGGCGTCGATGAGATCATCGCCGAGAAGGAGGCGGCCGGCGAAGAGGTGGAGCGCGATCCCTTCGGACACGTCAAGCTCGACAGCATCAACCCCGGCCAGTGGTTCGCCAAGCAGTTCGCCGAGCGGATCGGCGCGGAAAAGGTCATGGTCCAAAAGTCGGGCTACTACTCGCGCGCGTGGCATTCGAATGCCGACGACCTCGCCCTCATCGGCTCGATGGTCGATATGGCCGTGGACTGCGCCCTCGAAGGCAAGCCCGGAGTGATCGGCGAGGACGAGGAGAACGGCAATGAGCTCTCCTGCATCGCCTTCCCGCGCATCAAGGGACACAAGGCCTTCGACGTCTCCCAGCAGTGGTTCGCCGACCTTATGGGAGAGATAGGGCAGAAGCTCGAGGCTCGCTGACACCCCGTCGGCAACCCGCCATTCCGGTGAAAACGCCGGCCGCCGCGACACGTGGACGGCCGGCGTTTGTCACGCGGCCTACGCCGGGGACGGTATGCTGGTCCGCATGTTCTCCAACGCGGATTCAATCGACGCTTTTGCCTCATGGCGCTCCCTTCCGGCGGAGCACCAGCCTCGGTGGCCCGACGAAACCGAGCTGAACGCCGTGGTCGATTATTTGCGCACCCTGCCTCCGCTGGTTTTCGCCGGCGAAACCGACCAGCTGTCGGAGGAAATGGCGGAGGCTTCGCGCGGCAGGGCTTTCGTTCTCATGGGCGGGGACTGCGCCGAGTCCTTCGCCGAATCCACGGCCGAGCGCATCCGGGCCAAGATCCGAACGATCCTTCAGATGGCCGTCATCCTCACGTACGGCTCCTCCGTGCCCGTCGTGAAGATCGGACGCATGGCGGGCCAGTACTCCAAGCCGCGTTCCTCCGCCACGGAGGTCCACGAAGGCCGCGAGCTTCCCTCCTACTTCGGCGACGCCGTCAACGGCCACGAATTCACCGCCGAATCCCGCGAGCCCGACCCACGCCGCCTCGTCGAGGCGTATCAGCGATCAGTCGCCACCCTCAATCTCATTCGCGCCTTCACCCAAGGCGGCTTCGCCGACCTGTCGAAAGTGCACGAATGGAATCAGGGCTTCGTCGCCAATCCGGCGTACGCGCGCTATGAGACCGTCGCCGCCGAGATCGACCGGGCCATGCGCTTTATGCGGGCGGCGGGCGTCGACGACCAATCGTTGCGCACCGTCGATTTTTACTCGGCGCACGAGGCCCTCATCCTTCCCTACGAGGATTCCCTGACGCGCATAGATTCGCGCACGGGCCGACCCTACAACTGCTCAGCGCATTTCCTGTGGGTCGGCGAGCGCACGCGCCAGCCCGGCGGTGCCCACGTCGACATGCTGTCCAAAGTGGCCAATCCGATCGGGGTCAAGATCGGGCCCGATGCGAAGCCTGCCGACGTCCTCGCCCTCGTGGACAAGCTCAACCCCCGCGGCAAGGCGGGGCGTCTGACGCTCATCAGCCGCATGGGCGCCCGAAAGATCGCGGATCGCCTGCCCCCGATCGTCGAAGCCGTCCGAAAGGACGGCCGGCCCGTGACGTGGGTGACCGATCCGATGCACGGCAACACCATCTCGGCGTCGAACGGCATGAAGACGCGGCGACTCGAAGACATTTTGGCTGAAATCAAGGGTTTCTTCGCCGTTCACGAGGAGTTGGGGACCCACCCCGGCGGAATTCACGTGGAGCTGACCGGGGACGACGTCACGGAGGTCCTGGGCGGCGCGGAGGAAGTCGTGGAGGACACGCTCGGCGAGCGCTACCGCACCCTGGTCGATCCGCGCCTGAACCATCAGCAGTCGCTGGAAATGGCCTTTATCGTGGCCGAGATGCTCCGCGATGTGAGCCTGTGACTACAGGGTCCCGATCGTCACCGTGGATCCGCGCGGGGCTTTCTTTCCCGACCCCGGAGTCTGACGGTTGACGGTGTCGTATAACGCGCCGAAGAACCTGTGCTTCTTGACTGAGAAACCGGCGGATTTCAGCTCGGATTCGGCGTCGTCGGTGCTTTTGCCCAGGACGTTGGGCACGTCGACGAGGCTGTTGCCGGTGGAGACTTTGATCGTCACATTGTCGTGTCTGTGACCGCTTTCCCCTTCCTCAGGGTCCTGAGAGATCACCGCGTCCTTGGCGACCGAATCCGAGGCTTCTTCCTCGATCGAAACCGTGAATCCGGCGTTTTCGAGCTTGGATACGGCGTCGTTCTTCCACATGCCCACGACCTTGGGGACGTCGATCGGCTCGCGTCCCCCGGAAACCGTGATCTTGACGGCCGAATCGTGCTCCACCCACGCGCCCGCCTTGGACGACTGGGCGATGACGCGGCCCTTTTTCACCGATTCCGAGTATTGGGTGGTCACCTCGTAGGAGAGGCGGGCCTTGCGGAGCGCCTCTTTCGCCTGCGCTTCCGTCTTTCCCGAAAGGTCGGGGACCTCCACTTTCTCGACCC
>CAJPTB010000074.1 GCA_905373325.1 uncultured Ancrocorticia sp. | reverse complement strand
GGCTGGGCTACGCCTTCTCCGCATTTCTCGGCGGGGAGCTGCAGTCCGGGGCGGACCTCGTCGTGGAAGCCGTCGGATTGGCGGAAGCCGTCAAGGGGGCCGACTTCGTCTTCACCGGAGAAGGGGCGATGGACAGGCAGACGCTCATGGGCAAAACCCTGTCGGGAGTCGCGCGGGCGGCCGCGGGCGTGCCGATCGTCGCCTTCGCCGGGCGGCTCGGCGAAGGCGTGGAGGAGCTGTACAGCCACGGCTTCGTCGGCCTCGTGCCGATCGTCGCGGGCGTGACCACCCTGGAGGAGGCTCTCGCGGGCGGGCGCGAGGCTCTGGCCGACGCCGCCGAAAGGACGATGAGGCTCCTGCTGGCGGGTGCGGCTCGGAGCGCCGATCTGCAGTGAAAAGGACTTTCTTGCATTAAGGCGGCCAAAACTTGGAACTTATAATGCATCGTCGTGCTTCGCGCGGCGGGATTGGCCGTTGTTAATGCACCGTCGTGCTTCGTGCGGCGGGATTGGCCGCTGCCCGACCCGTCGAAGCCGACGGTGGCGCCTCTGCGCCGCGGGCGCCTCCCTCGGCCGCAGGCTCCACAAACATTCAGCGGGTGACGCCTCTGCGCCGCGGGCCTGCCGCTGCCGCCCCTCGCCGTGTCGCTGCTGCAGCCCTTTCCGCCTACTTCCACGCGCGCCTTGTGCCGAGCTGCTGAGCATTGACCCCTCGGAGCAGGAAGTGTAACCTGAATCTCGTTAGGTTGCCCTTACCGGCGAGGTTCGCATGAAGGCGTGCGGCCGCATCCGCCGAGCAGACGTCAGGAAGGCGCTCACGTGAGTGAAAATCGCGAAGCAAAGGCGCGAAAGAGCCTCGAAAAGGCGAGGGCGGGGCAGGCCGCCGTCAAGCGGCTTTCTCGCCCGGTCAGGGGATGGATCGGCGTCGCGCAGCTCCTCACAGTCGCATCGGCCGCGCTCGGCGTCGTGCCCTACATCGCCCTCGTCCGCCTGGGGGACCTGCCAACTATGCCATGGACAATGCGTTCGCTGACACATCGCCCTCGTCCGCCTGGGGGACCTTCTGCTGAGCGCCTACCGAACGGATTCGCCGGTCGACGCGGACCGGGCCCGCGGAGTCCTCATGCTCCTCTTGGCCGCCTACGGCGCCCGGCTCGGCCTCTACTTCGTCGCGCTCCTCCTCACACACGTGGCAGACCTCAAAATGCGCGACGGCCTGCGTCGCTCGATCGTGGAGCGGCTTTCGCGCGCGCCTCTCGCGTGGTTCTCCGACAAGGGCTCGGGCGCTGTTCGCAAGGCGGTCCAGGACGACGCGTCGATGGTCCACACGGTCATCGCCCACGGCCCCGTCGACAAGACGAACGCCCTCGTTTCGCCGCTCGCCCTGCTCGTGTACGTCTTCACGCTCGACTGGCGCCTGGGTCTGCTGTCCATATGCACCGTGCCGATGTACGGGCTCACCTACAGCCTGACATTGAGGGGCATGACGGAGAAGACGGCGGAAATGGACGAGAAACTCGAAAGGGTCTCCTCCACGATGGTCGAATTCATCGCCGGAATCGCGGTGGTCAAGGCCTTCGGCAGGGTCGGCCATGCGCACGCGAACTACATAGAGCAGGCTGAGAAATTCGGAAAGTTCTACAGGGCCTGGGCGATGCCGCTCGTGACGACCGCGGCCCTGTCCCAGATGTGGATTTCGATTCCGGTGCTGCTGTTCGTCAATCTGGGAGGCGGCGCTTTGCTTATCGACGCCGGCGTCGTGGACGTTCCGCAGGCGCTCGCCGCCACGCTCATCGCGCTCGTCCTGCCGGGAACGATCATGACTGTCACAACGATCGTCTGGTCCTACCAGAGGGCGGGCGGCGCCGCCGTCCGACTGTGCGAGATGCTCGACGTCCCCGTGCTTCCGAGCGCCGAGAATCCCCGCAAGCCCGATGGGATTCGGGTGCGCGTCGACGACGTCGAATACTCCTACGGGCAGACCAAAGCGCTCAAGGGCGTCTCCCTCACCCTTGAGCCGGGGACGGTCACCGCGTTGCTCGGCCCGTCCGGCTCCGGCAAGAGCACTCTCGCCACGCTCATCGCCCGCTTCGACGACCCCGACTCCGGGTCGATCTCCATCGGCGGTGTCGACCTGCGCGAGATGTCGCAGGAGACCCTTTTCTCGACGGTTTCCTTCGTGCTCCAAGACGCGCAGCTGCTCAAGGCGAGCGTGCGCGACAACATCGCCCTGGGCAAGCCGGACGCGAGCATCGAGGAGGTGCGCGAAGCCGCAAGGGTCGCCAGGATCGACGACGTCGTCATGGCCCTTCCCGGCGGGTATGACACCGTCATCGGCGGCGACATGGCCCTTTCCGGAGGGCAAGAGCAGCGGATCGCCATCGCGCGGGCCGTGCTGCTCGATACGCCGGTCCTCATTCTCGACGAGGCGACGGCGATGGCCGACCCGGAGTCGGAAGCCGAGATCCAGCAGGCCTTGACCGCGCTGGCGAGGGGGAAAACGGTGCTCGTTATCGCCCACAGGCCGGGATCGATACGCGGGGCCGATCAGATCGTCGTCCTCGAAGGCGGCCGGGTGCGCGCCGCAGAAGGGAAGGAAGGAAAATGAACCGCCCCCGGGCGCTTTTCTCCAGTTTCAGACGGCTGATGGACCGCGAGTCCTGGGCGATGGTGGCCCGCGCCCTCGTCTTGGCCGTAGCGAGCGGGGCTCTGACCGGATTGGCGCTGCTTGCTCTCCTTCCGGCGTCGGCGGCCCTCGCGTCGGGCGGCGCGGGCAGGTGGCTCGTCGTCCTCGCCTGCGTCGGCGCGGCCGCGGCGATCCTCGAGTTCCTGCAGATCCGCACGGGGTATCGGGGAGCCCTCGGATTCATGCGCACCCTTCACCACGCCGTGGGCGACAAGATCGCGACCTTGCCCTTGGGGTGGTTCAAGGCGGACACGGCGGGAAGGCTCTCGCGCCTGTCCTCCCAGGAGCTCGTCAACCTCGCGGAGGCGACGGGCCATTTCCTGTACTCGATGTTCTCCAACGCTGCCTCCGTCGTCGTCATCTGGATCGGCGCGTGGTTCTGGGATTGGCGCCTGGGCCTGCTCATGACTTTCGCCGCACCGCTGCTCGCGTTGTTCATGAACGCAGCCAGGCGGCTGACCGCGCGGGGGCACGCCTTGACCGAGCCTACCGAGGAGGAGCTCGCCTCCCGCATCGTCGAGTTCTCCCGCTGCCAGGGCGCTTTGAGGTCATGCAACGCAGCGTCCGCCGGACTGGAAAATGCATTTTCAACGAATGCCAAAGCGGGCCGCTCGGCAATGCTGTGGTCGTCGCTGGGGCTGCTGATGTCCGGGACGCTCACGCAGATCATCGTCACGTCGATGGTTTACCTCGTCGGCCTGTTGGCCGTCGGAGGCGAGTTCCAGCCGCTGGAGGCTATCGCGGCGATCGGCATGTGCCTGCGTTTTACGACGATGCTCGACGCCGTCTCCAACGCCCTTTTCGGCCTTGAGGAGCGCCGCCAAAGCCTGATCGGCATAGACGAGGTCATGGACGCCCCGTCGCAGGCGGTCCCCGAGGTTTCTCGGAAGCAGACGGACCCCGGCGCGGTTGCCCTGCGCGACGTCGATTTCGCCTATGAAAGCGAGCACCCGGTGCTGCGCGGCGTGAGCTTCGAGGTTCCCGCTCGGTCGATGTGCGCGATCGTGGGGCCGTCGGGGTCGGGCAAAACGACCATCGCGCGTCTCGTCTCCCGTTTTTACGACGTCGACGCGGGCTCCGTGGCGGTCGGCGGCGCGGACGTCAGGGAACTGACGACCGAGGACCTCATGGCCCAGCTTTCGATGGTTTTCCAGGACGTTTACCTTTTCGACGACACGTTGGAGGCGAACATCCGCATCGGCTCTCCCAGGGCCGACGACGCCGAGCTGCGCCGCGCGGCCGACCTGGCAGGGGTGACCGAGATCGTCCGGCGCCTCCCGGAGGGGTGGAGTTCGCGGGTCGGCGAGGGCGGGCGCAGCCTTTCCGGCGGCGAGCGCCAGCGCGTGTCGGTTGCCCGGGCGTTGCTCAAGCGGGCGCCCATCGTCCTCTTCGACGAGGCGACGAGCGCCCTCGACGCCGAAAACGAGGCGCACATCGTCGAGGCGATGGAGGAGCTGCGGCGCCACTCGACCCTCCTCGTCATTGCGCACAAGCTTGAAACGATCCTCGCCGCAGACAAGGTGATCGTGCTCAATTCCCGAGGCGAGGTTGCGCAGGAGGGCACGCACGAGCAGCTGATCGCCGTTCCCGGCACGTACGCGGATTTTTGGGCGCAGCGCGAATCGGCGGCGGGGTGGCGCTTAGTGTGAGGGTGCGTTACATGCTCGCTCGCCAGCGGGCGAGGAGTTCGTACCCGTCGCGGCCGTAGACGGTGGGCACGTGGCGGCTGGCGCGGCCGGCGAGTTTGCCTTCGCGGCTTCCCGGCATTCCGTGGGTGAGCACCTGTTCGACGGCGTCGAGTTGGCGCAGCGCGATGAATTCGACGCGGGAGGGGTGTTCGCGCGCCAGATCCGCGTAGATGAGCGGGTCGTGCTGCCCGTCGTCGCCCACGAGGATCCATTTGATGTGCGGAAACATGATGAGGAGGTTGCGCAGCTGCGTCATTTTGTGCTCTTTGCCGGAGCGGAAGAGGCCGGTTGGCGTGGGGCCCCAGTCGGTGAGAAGCAGCGGGCCGTCGGGAAGGCCGTGTTCGAGGATGAACTGGCTGAGGGTGGGCGCCGTGTTCCATGCGCCCGTCGACAGGTAGAAGACGGGGGAGCCGGGCTCGATGATCGCCTTGTAGAACTCGGAGATTCCAGGCACGGCCTTTCGGGCGTTGGTGTGCAGCACGAACGAGTTCCAGAGCGCGAGCATCGGGCGGGGGAGCCAGGTGATCATGATCGTGTCGTCGACGTCGGAGATGATTCCCCTGCTCACGCCGGGGTCGACGACGATGACCGGTGCCTGCACCGGATCGCCCGCGGCGGGGGTGATCGTCGCGCAGTGGCGTCCGGGTTCGAGCCCGTGGTCTTCGATGAGGAGGTCGATGTAGCCCGACTCCGATGTAAAGGTCTCGACGTCGCGCCCGTTGACGGTGACGGTGACGGGGAGGTATCCGACCTGGGTGGTGAAGAACTGACGCCACCCGCGTTTGGCCTGCTGCGCGAAGGCCATCTGCCAGTCTGTTGCGTTTGGGTTCGCCATGAGCGCCCGGGCCATGACGCGGACGGCCGACGTCGAACCGTACCCCGTGTACGGGTACAACCGCGGAAGCCACCCTTTTTTGCGGCGGGAGACGATCCCGCGGCGGTTGTTCTCACGTTCGATCTGACGGACGATGTCTGCGAGACCCATAGCAACAAGCCTAGACCAAAGCCGTCTCTATCCGGGCACTGCTCGCACGCCTTCTTCGCGCCTCCCTTCATGTTTTCGTATGCCGATGACCGACCCGTCCGCTTTTGTGAAGACGAATCCCCCGTCGTGGTGGCGTATGGAGATCATGTCGCGATGGACGAGGGCGTGGTGGTGCCAGCATAGAAGGATCGCGTTTGCCAGGTTCGTTTTTCCTCCGGCTTGCCACGGCAGTGCGTGGTGAATCTGCCCGTGGGCGAGAGTGTCCGAGCACCCCGGGTATCGACAGGTGCGGTCCCTCGCGACGACCGCCCGGGTTTGCGCGGGGGTGAAAAGGCGTTTCTCCCGTCCGACGTCGAGAACCTCCCCGGCTGCCGATAGAACGACGCGGGCGATTGACGAGTCGCATAGCAATCGCGCCAGCTGGCTCATCGACAGGGCCGACCCGTCATCCAGTTTGGCGGGTTCAAGCCCGTTGAGCGCCTTGACGTCCAGGGAGGCCGGGATCGCCCCGAGCAAGCTGCCGAGTCGCTCCGCCTGGCTGTCGAGGGAAGCCAGGCATTGGCCCAGCCTTCCTTGCCCGCGTCCGGTTTCTGTGCAAGATCCGCGCTCGCCGTTTCCGCCGTGCCGGCTTTCGCCGCCGCGGTTTCCGCCCTCTTTCCCGGCGTCGGACGCAAGGATCGTGCACCCGTGGGCCGGGGCCGCCTGCGCTTTGGCCGCGCCGCGCAAAGAGCCGGCCGTGCCGCTCAGGGACTTTTCCACGTCCACAAGGGTCGATAGGGGCACGTGCACCGAGATGTGCGGCCGGATGCGGGCGCCCGTGGAGAGGGCTCCGGCGTCGAGCTGCGCGGTCGCCAGCTCGACGAAGGCGCGGGCTCGCCGCTCCGGCAACGTCCGGACGTCGTCGGCGCTTTTCCGCCCCATGATCGCGCTCAGCGCCGTATCGACGACGGCCGCCGTCTCGTCCGAGAACCACCCCGTGACCCGCATGCCTGAGCCTTCGCGGGCGAAGGCGAGGGATTCGCGCGAGGCGTCCTTCTTCTCCGCCTCCACGCCCGACGCGGCGTCGTGGGCGAAGGCGCGGGATTTGATTCGCCGTTCGAATTCGCGCGGGGCGCACTTCTGGGCGTAGGCGATCAACTCGTCCTGAACGCCGTCCTCAGTCAGTTTTTCTTTCAGGGCGGGGGTGGAAAACACGCGGCGGACGGCGTCGACGTGTTCCGGGAAGATCTCGCCGTCCGTCAAAGCCGCCGACAGCTTCCGCAATTCGGATTCGAGGGCTTGGGCCCGCTTGATCTCTCGCGAAGCCGCGGCTGGAGACTGGCCGGAGGCCTTCTCGTTCCACTGCGTCAGCGTCCGAGTCCCTGAGGAGCGCCAACTCCTCTTTTTGTCGATTGCCAGGAGTATCCGTCCGCGGACCGCGCTGAGGCGGGAAACCAGCTTGGCCAGTGCCTCGGCGTCGGCGAGAAGCTCGTCCCCGGAAAGCCCAGACAGGTCTTCTTCGTTCATACGCGATATGAGCTCCCCGATCGTGTCGAGACAGCCCGTCACGCGACTTTTGCCGGTCTTTGACGACCAGTCGCTGGGAACGCCCTCGCGTGCGCCGATCGACGGCGCGCAGCCTTCGTCTGCACGAGATCCGGGGCGCTGCGGCCGAAGCCCACGCCCATCGAGAATCGCAGGGCGGCCGACAAGGCTCCCAGACGCCGTCGGGCCCGCGGCAACGGAGTTCATTTGTCCGCCTAACTCGCTTTGGTTTCTTCCGTCCCTTCGATTCCCTTCACCACTATCCTAACGCTAGAAGAAAGGATTGTCAATTTTTTGTTCGATAAGAGTAGGCCTGTGCGATGCCGATGACTTACGGACCGATCGCTGACGGACACCTGTAGAGGACGGACGCCAATCGCGGACGGACGCCGTTTGCGGAGCCACGCCGTTTGCGGACCAACGCCGATCGAGGACGACTGGAACGAAACTCCGGCTGCCCGCCGGGGAGCATCGACCCCCAAGGCCCCGATGCAGACGCGCCTCCACACTCGCGGAGGCTGACCCGTCCGCGTGGGTCATTTCTGCCGGACGCGTGACGCGCCTCCACACTCGCAGAGGCTGACCCGGTTTGACGATTCGAAGTCGCTCCGCGGCCCGTGCGCTTCCGCGCTCGCGGGGGCCAACCGTCAGCGACTTCCGGCCGCGCGCCTGCGCTTCCGCGCTCGCGAGGGCTAACCTGGCCCTATGTTGCTTGCATTCTCCATTGCGCCGATGACGTCCGATCAGCCCGACGGCTCCGTGTCCCAAGCGGTTGCGGCCGCGGTCCAGGCGGTCCGCGAGTCTGGCTTGCCGCACGAAACCACGTCCATGTTCACCACGCTCGAAGGCGAATGGGACGAGGTCATGTCGGTGGTCAAGCGATGCGTCGACGTCGTCGCCGAGCGATCTCCTCGAATCTCGCTTGTCATGAAGGCCGACATACGCCCGGGTTACACCGGGCAGATCGCCGCGAAGGTCGAGCGGGTCAACGAAATCCTCGAAAACGGGTGAGCCGCCGCAGTCGG
>CAJPTB010000073.1 GCA_905373325.1 uncultured Ancrocorticia sp. | reverse complement strand
CGTGCGCGCCGACGTTCAAGCCACCCGCGGACGGCCGCGCGCAGCTCGGCCGTTCCGACCGTCAGCGGATAGCCGTGGGCGTCGGATGCGGCGTCCAAGGCCGCCCGCGCGCCGGAGGGGACCGAGTCCACCGGCGTGCCGATCGTCAGGTCCACGACGCCGTCCGGATGCGCGGCGGCGCGCTCTCGCACCGGCACGAGCGAGTCCCAAGGGAAGTCAGGAAGCTGAGCGCCGAGGAGTCCCATCACTCCCCCTGCGGAGGAAGTCCGGCGACGTAAGGATGGTCGCTGCCCGTGGGCCCCAGGCGCTGGGCGCCGCCAGGCGAGCCGATGTCGTCGAAGAACTCGGCGTTGACCGACTCAAACACCGACCATTCCTCGGGAAGGTCGTCCTCATAGTAGATCGCTTCGACCGGGCAGACGGGCTCGCACGCGCCGCAGTCGACGCACTCGTCGGGGTGGATGTAGAGCGTCCGTTCGCCCTCGTAGATGCAGTCAACCGGGCATTCGTCGACGCATGCGCGATCCATGACGTCGACGCACGGAAGCGCGATGATGTACGCCATTTCCTTCCTTCTTTCGTAGTGACTACAAGCCTAATCCTTGTGGGACCTTAGGGCTATAGCGTCACTTGCACACCACTCGATTGGTCGGCGAATAGGTCCACTTGTAGCTCGAATTTTCGTGGACCTTTCCGTCTCGCGAGACTTTCCGCGAAACGGTCACCGTGAAGCCCGGCCCCCCGGCCCCGGAGGGTTCGCAGTCACGGGCCGGGTTGACCTTCGTCGTCGGCGCGACCTGGGCGTAAGGCTTCGACGTCGACGTCTCGACGTCCCAGTACTTTGTCGACCAGAGCTTCGAATACACCTTTCCGTCGGCGACCCAGGTGTCGATGACCGCGCCGTACGGGGTGTTGTTCTTGAACCTCATGTCGTACTTGCCCTCCCACAGGGTCGATTCCATTCCCATCGGGTAGCGCGAGAAGTATTTCGAGTGAGGTTTGTGCTCAACATCGACGAACCCCGCCCGATACCCCAGGTTGAAGGTGTTTGTGGACAGCTGGGAAAGGCCTCCGCCCAAGGCGGTCGAGTTGAAGCCGTTCGCGACCACGCCCGAAGAGACAAAGCCGTGCGCGGCGTCGATGGGCCCGAGCGCCTTGAGCAGCGAAAACTCCTCGTCGGGTTTGACCAGGGTGTTCGCCACCTTTTGCGTGCCGACCTTGAGGTTCGTGGTGCGAACCGCATCATTGGTCAAGGGGGTCTCAATCGAGGAGACGACCTCCTTGACGCCCATCTTCTCCGCATCCTCCGTGGTGAACTTCGCGGGGACGGACTTCGTGGCGATCTCGACCTTCCGGTCTCCCGTCGTCGCGGCCTCCGCAGCGGATTCCGCGAGTTTGCCCTCGTCGAAGCCCACACCGTCTTCGGATGGAACGACCTTCGGTGTCGTGTGGTCGACTATCTCGATTTTGGCGTCCTTGCCCTCCTTCAGGAGGGTGGGTGCGCCCTTGCGGACGACGTCGCTCAGCTTCTCCGGATCCAGCTTGAGTTTGAGCTCGCCGTCGGAGGCCACGAACTTCGTGACCGAGACCAGCTGCTTCGGGGTCAGCGTCACCGTGGCCGATCCGACTTTCACCGTGAGATTGCCGGAAACAAGGGGCTTGGCAAGGTCTTTCAGCGCCCTTTGCGCCTCGGAGTCCTTGATGTCCGGCTCCTTTTCATTGACGGGCAAAGGGATCGTCTTGCCTTCGAGCATCTTTTCGGCGATCTTCTTGGACGCCTCCTCGCGATCGAGGTCGACCCCCTTCTTCGCTTTCGTCGTCTTCGGGGTCACCCCGTCGAACTCTATCGATGCGTTGGTCGGCGTGTTCACCGAGGCGTCCACAAGGGAATCGACTGTCTTTCGCAGCTTGGCCTGGTCGACGTCGACGGTCGGAGAGACCTCGGAGCCTCCCGTCATGCTGTCCCACAGGCGCAGGGGGTTGAGAGAGAACCCCGCGAGGGAATCGACCGTGGACTTCGCGTCGAATTTCGCACCGATCGAAGAGGGGTCGATAGTTTGCTCCTTGCCCCCGATCGAGACTTTCACGGGCTGAGACAGCCGGCCCGAAAGCTCGGATTCAAGCTTCGCCTGGGCGGCTTCGCGGGACATTCCGCCGACCTTCACGCCGGCGACGGTCGTGCTGCCGGGGATTTTGTTCGAAAAGTAGAACGCGGCCCCCAGGTAGACGACGCCGAAGACAAGGGCGGCCACGGCGACCCAAAGCCACGCGCGACGCCTCTTGGCGGGCTCGCCGTCGGACGCCTCGCCTTTCCGAAGCTTTTCAGCGGTCCTTTCAGCCGACGCTTCGAGGGAAGACAGACCGCCGTCGACGCTCGACGGCGAAGCTTCCGGCTCGGAGCCTCGAATGGGCGCCGCGCCGCCGGACACGGTCGGTCTGCTCGTAGAAGTCTCGGCTGGCGCTGAAACATCCGCCGACGCGGAAGTCTCCTGCGCCAAAGGTTCGGTCTGCGTCGGAGGCTCGGCGAGGTCCCGCCAGTTCTCAGGCAACGAGAATCCTGCGGCGGGTGCAGATTCGGCGACGGCAGGCTCGGAACCGGCGACGCCGGACTCGAGGTCGGCGGCCTCAGGCTCCGCAGCGCCCTGCGCGGGCTCCGCCAACGCAGGATCAGGCTCCGCAGCGCTCCGTGCAGGTTCGGCGACGGCGGCCTCAGGCTCGGCAACGCCCCGCCCAGGCTCTGCGACGGCGGCTTCCGAATCGGCAGGGCCGTGCCCAGATTCCACAAGGCCAGACCGATATTCCGCGACGCTGTCGGCAGGTTCCACAACGCCGACGCCAGACGCCGAGTCCCGCGCCGTTTCCTTTCCGGCGGCGGTTTCGGCTGCGCTCGCTCCGGATTCGAACTCACCCGCAGCGGGCTCAGATTCGACGGCTCCGGCAAACGGCGGCGAAGCGGCCGATGAGGCCGATTGAACGGCGGAGGGCGCAGTCGTCGCAGCTGCGTCGTCGGCTGCGTCCCAATAGGATCCGGGAGCCCCCGCCGTCGGGGAACCGGCCTCCTGAATCCGGGAGCGTTCAATCTCAGCAGCCTGAGAATCGCCGCGCGCGGGGGCACTCGGGGCCGGCTCCGGCGTCCTATCGTCTATTTCCCCTGCGGACGGTTGCCGATGCTGCTGCCATGCCTCGGCGCCAGGTCCGTAAACAACGGGCTGCGCGGCGATCGAACGCTTGACGGCGGGAATCGTGGCGGTGTCGTCGTCCGAGAGATCAGAGACGGAAGGCGTTTCGCCGCCCTCTGCCGCGGCAACCGCGCCGGCACCGATTTCCCTGTCGGCGTCAGACCCGGCGCCAATATCGGATTCTTTGCCGGCGTGGGGCTCCTCGCCGGCCTTTGGCTCCTTGTCGATGTTGGATTCAAGGCGGTGGGGCGCTTCGGGCTTGGGAGCTTCCGCAGCGGGCCGTGATTCGCCAACCGCCTCCTGCCGGACGCCTTCTTTTCCGACTCGCGCGGCCAATCCGTCGGCCAGAGGCGCGTTCGCCGACTGACCGGGGACGCCGCCCGCAGCGGGCGCCGCGGAGGAACCAGCCGCGTTAACAGGGCCCTGGGCACGGTTCTGCTCGGCTGCGGACGAAGCCGGCTTTGCCTTCTCGGGCGAACCCGCGGAAGGAGAGGGCGGTTGGGCGGACGGAGCAGTTCGCCGCGCCGAAGCCGCGCCACCGGTCTCGGGCGCCGAAGCCGCCGACGTGGCAGAGCCAGCCGACGCGCTATCGGAAACCGCGCCTCGGGCCGGACGGAGGCCCTCTGGCCTCGCCCTGTCCTCGGCTCGTGGAGCGGCGTAGTCTTTCGTCGCTGCGGCATCGTCCTTGCCCGTCGCGGCAACGTCCTCGCTGGCCGCAGCAACGTCCTTAGCAGCCTTTGAAGCATCGTCCGCGGCCTTCGGGGCACCGCCGACTTTCCCGGCATTCCCGGCCTTCAGGGCATTCCCGGCCTTCAGGGCACTGTCGGCCTTCAAGGAGTCCCCGGCCTTCGCAGCTGAAACGTGCGATTCACCAGCCTTCGCCAAAGTCGAAGCCGTCCCCGAAGCGACGTCCGCCGCGCCTGCGACCCTCGCGAACGCGGAATCAGCCTTCTCAGCTTTCTCGGCCTTAGGCGCGGGAGCGCTTGCCTGAACAGACGTTGCCGCGGGATCGGCTGCGGCAACATCCGCGGCGTCGGCCGCCTTCTGAGCGGGTTTCTGAGCGGGCGAGACCGGTTCCTCACGTCCGGCGGGGCGCTCTGCCTTCGAGGCGACGTCATTCGCGGCCGCCGCAGCGGCAGGAGTCGCGGAAGCCGACAGCCCCGGCGCAACCGGCCGTTTGCCGCCGGAATCAGGTTGGGCGGCAGCCTCCGCCTTGGCCGCAAGCGGGGATTTGGCGGCAGCTGCAGCCTCGGAATCAGCTGCAGATTTGGAAACAGCTGCAGGCTTTGAAGCAGCCTTCGGTTCGCCGACAACAGTCGGCTTAGTCTCAACCTCAGCTTTGGCTGTCGGTTTAGTCTCAGCCTCGGCCTTGGCGGCGGAGACAGCCTTGGCAGCAGACGTGGCCTTCGCCACAGCCTCGAATTTGGCCCCAGCCTCGGCTTGGGCGGCATCGCCCCCGCTCGGCTTCCCGGCCGCCTCGCGCGACGCGGCGTCGGCCTTTGCACCGTCTTTGCCCGACGTCGTCGACGCCGAAAGGGCCGCTCCCCGGGCTTTCGAGGATCCTCTTGCGCCCGCGGCCTTCGAGCCCTTGCCTCCCTTGGACGCCTTCTTCTTCGACCCTTTGGCCCCCTTCGGCCTCACCACAGGGATTGTGGCGGTTATGTCGGGATCGTACGCGGAATCGGCGGCCTCGCCCGAAGCGCCTTGCGAATCGGCGATTCGCTCGACGTCCTTCCTCTGCTCTCCGTCCGAGTTCCCGCCGCCAGGCGCAGCGGACCTATCGGTGGCATCAATGTTCTCATTCTCTTGAGTCACGATGGATCCTTTCCTTTGTCGCCGCGGCGGGCAAGGGCCCAACCTGCGGGAACGATTGCGGAGACAGGGGCGAGAAAGAGCCAGAGCTGGGACACCCACTGGTCTGCGGAAACGAACGAGTCATTGCTCGGCGGATACATGAGAAGCCATACGGCTGCGCCGGCCACGCCGACGGACGCCGCAAACCACGCCGTGACCCACCCGCATTCGACCATGAACCACGCTCCGGCGGCAACCATTCCCGACGCCAGGGCCAATCCTGCGATCGGCATGTCCACGGGCCCCGCATGGACAATGGTGGCCAAGATCCCCACCAGCACTCCGGCAAGCAAACCGAGCGCGATCTGCACTGCTTTACGCATACTCACTTGCCTCTTTTCGCTCGCGCCGCCGCCCTGTAACGCTCCTGCGAGCCGAGAATCACCTTCCGGATGCGCACCGCCTCCGGCGTGACCTCGATGCATTCGTCGTCGGCGGCGAACTCGATGGACTCTTCCAAGGTCAGCTTGCGCGGAGCCTGAAGCGTCTCAAACACCTCCGCGGTGGCCGATCGCATATTCGTCATTTCCTTCGCCCGCACCACGTTGACGTCCATATCCTCGTCACGCGGGTTCTCCCCCACAACCTGGCCTTCGTAAACCTCCTGGCCCGGTTCGACGAAGAACGTTCCGCGGTCCTCCAGCTTTTGGAGGGCGTACGCCGTGACCTGGCCCTGACGGTCAGAAACGAGGGAGCCGGTGGCGCGAGACTCTATCGCCCCGGCCCAGGGCGCGTACCCGTCGCCGATCGAGGAGGCGATTCCGGTGCCCCTCGTCTGCGTGAGGAACTGCGAGCGGAAGCCGATCATGCCGCGGGCCGGCACGACGAACTCCATCCGCACCCAGCCGGAGCCGTGGTTCGACATCGTCTCCATCCGTCCTTTGCGCGCCGCCATGATCTGCGTGACCGTGCCGAGATACTCTTCAGGAACGTCAATCGTCGTCCGCTCCATGGGCTCGTGGACCTTGCCGTCGACCGTCTTCGTGACGACCTGAGGCTTGCCCACAGTCAGCTCGAACCCTTCGCGCCGCATCTGCTCGACGAGGATCGCCAACGCGAGCTCTCCGCGATCCTGGACCTCCCACTGGTCGGGGCGGTCGGTGGGCAGCACCCTGATCGAGACGTTTCCGACGAGCTCCGCCTCGAGCCGGTCTTTGACCTGGCGGGCGGTGAGTTTGTGCCCTTTCACCTTGCCCGCCAAAGGCGAGGTGTTGATGCCCACCGTCATGGAGATCGCCGGATCGTCGACGTGTATGGGCGGCAGCGGGCGGGGGTCGTCCAGGTCCACCAAGCAGTCGCCGATCGTGATGTCCTCGACTCCCGCAATCGCCACGATGTCGCCGGCTCGGGCGCTCTGCGCCGGTTCGCGGTTCAACCCCTTGGTTGCAAGCAGCTCCGATATGTGCACCCGCGAAAGCCCGCCGTCCTTTCCTGAAAGGCCGACCCATGCGCCCTTCGTCAGCTCTCCCGAATAGATCCGGGTCAGAGCGAGGCGCCCGAGAAACGGCGAGGCGTCGAGGTTCGTCACCTGGGCGACGAGCCCGGCGTCGGCGTCGTACTCGGGGGCGGGTATGTAGTGGAGCATCGCTTCGAAAAGCGGCTCCAGATCGCGGTTGGAGGGCAGCTCGCCGTCTTCGGGGCGGAGCGTGTCGGCGTACCCCGCCTTCGCGGCGCAAAAGATCACGGGGATCTCCAAGAGCCGGTCGAGAATCGCGTCGTCGGGATCCTCGAGGTCCGAGTAGAGGGAGAACAGCAGGTCCTGGGTCTCGTTGACCACCTCGTCGATCCTGGCGTCCGGGCGGTCTACCTTGTTGACCACGGTGATGACCGGGAGCTTCGCCTCGAGGGCTTTGCGCAAGACGAAACGGGTTTGGGGCAGCGGGCCCTCGGAGGCGTCGACGAGCAGGACGACGCCGTCGACCATCGACAGCCCCCGCTCGACCTCCCCGCCGAAGTCGGCGTGGCCGGGAGTGTCGATGACGTTGATCGTCACGCCTTCGGGCGCGTTGAACTTGGCCGCGGAGGGGCCGGTGTAGCGTATCGCCGTGTTCTTCGCGAGGATCGTGATGCCCTTTTCACGCTCCAGATCCCCCGAATCCATGACCCGCTCCCCCGTTTTCTCAACGGTGGCGCGCTCGCCGAAAGCCCCCGACTGCCACAGCATGGCGTCGACGAGCGTTGTCTTGCCGTGGTCGACGTGCGCCACGATGGCGACGTTCCGCAGGTCATAACGCTTGCTCAATGATTCCTTGTCCTCGCTTGACGCGCACACGCCGGATGTCTGCTCCGACGCGTTCAGTTGCGCGGGCGCACGGTGCGCCATCGAATATCCTACGCGCGCAGGTTGGAAATAGCCCGGTGCGCAAGAATGTGTGATAGACCAAGCGCGCGGGTGTGAGAGAATCTGCCCATGCCCACGATCCGCTTCCGTCTGCGCAATCCCCGGCAGGCCGTCAAAGGCGGCCTGTTCGCCGCCTTCGCCGCCTTCATCGAAGCGGCCAGCGTGATGGATTCGGCCCGGGCCTCGCTCGTCCCGCCGACTCTCATCGCCGCCGGCATCCTCGCCCTGGCTTACGTCTTCTATCTGCGACCTTACGTGATGCTCGACGACGCCGGCATCGCCTTGGGGAACTGGATCCGAACCGTGCGCATCCCCTGGCGGGAGTACAAGGGCCTCTCGTCGAAGCTGGGCTTGAAGATCCTCAGCGAGAAGGGCGACGACGCCGTCGCCTCCTATCCGAGGTCGGACAAACGAAGCGATCGCTTTGCCCGGCGCTCGGGAGAGGCCTATCGCCGCCCCGAGCCGGCCCTCAGGCCGAAGGCCGATCTGCAATGGGCGACTCCCCTGCAGGCGAGGCTGGCCATCGACTCCGCCTGCCGGGAAGCGTCGAAGGGCGAGGGCGAAGCCTTCGCA
>CAJPTB010000072.1 GCA_905373325.1 uncultured Ancrocorticia sp. | reverse complement strand
TGGCGCCCGATTGCTTCGCTGTGGCGCCCGATTGCTTCGCTGTGGCGCCGGACCGCTTTGCCGCGGGGCTCGGCGGCGGTGTGACGGCGACGTTCGGATCGTAGGGCGCCCATCTCTCCGGCGAAGAAAAGCCGCGTCCGGTGCTGCGCAGACTGTCGGGAACCACTTCCGTTCCGCGAGGCCAGTCGGAAAAACCCTGGGGGCTGTTGTCCTTGCCGCAACCGGTGTCGATCTCAATCAGCAGGAACTCCGGGTGGCTGATGACGGTGAGCTCGGCGCCGGTGCGCGGATTATTGAGGATTCCCGCGTTGCCCTCGGTGTGTATATAAGGTTCGGGCTTGCCAAATCCGTAAGGCTTGGCGAGCTCGTATATCCTCGCCGTCGCAGCCTTCCACTTTTCGGCCGGAATGGGAGCCGCCGTCGCCAACCTATACAGTTCGGAGGAGTATCCGGCCGGGCAGACGACGAACGCACTCACCTTCGTCTGAATCTGCTCCTCTTGGGGCTTCCATTCGCCCACCCCGTATTCTTGGCTCAGCATCCGGTAAAGCGAGATTTCCAGCCCCAGGGTTTCGCGCCGAAGCTCGACAACGGGCCGCTCGACGGGCGAAGCCGTCGCCTCGCCCCCGCCGAGGTACTCGTCGGACATATCGCACCCCGCCGCAAACGCTCCAGCCGCGCACAGGGCGGCGATCGCTTTCTTGCCGACCATCTCACTTCTCCTCCGCAGCCATGCCTTTGCCCGACATGATGCGTCCAATATTGTACGTCGAAGTTTTTCCCTCGGATTTTTTGGACTCGGGCCCCGAAAGGTACTCCGAATGACCATGAGAGGCCTCATAACGCCCTCCTTCGGGACTTGTCCACTTCTCGGTGCTGAAATGCTCGAAGTTCTTGTTGACGTCGGGATTCAGGCCGAACCGCCCGCTCGCCGCGACGGCGTCCCCCTCCGCGGCGCCGACGTAGGTATTTCCAGGAAGGACGTTGAGCTCGTCGTTGGTCGTCGCGTTCACCCCGGCGGATCCCCACACCGCGACTTGATCCTGAACGTCGGTGAGGCCCGCGGCGACAGCCGCGGCGAGCGAACCGTAGGAGTGCCCGCTCAACGTGAGATTCGGATCCCCCACATGCGTTTGCTGCACTCCTTCCATAAAGGAAGACAGGCGTTCTTTCGCCTCGTTGGCCGCATGGGGGTAATAGACGGCATTCTTCTGATACGGCGCCGATTCGCCCCAGCTGGGGGCGTCGTAGTCGAGCCACACGACCCCCGCGCTTCCCCCGGTATGCTGCCGATCGGACACTTGCAGGGCCCTTTCGAGGCCGACCACGGAGCTCCCTCCTGCGCCTCCGGAGCCGATCAGGCCGTCCCGTACATTCGTCGTCATGCCGGGAACGTACACCATGACGTTCTTAGCCTTGTCGACGTCGCCCACTCCTATCGCCGCCCGCACGTGCTCATGGCCTTTCCCCGGATCGAAGACCAGGAGGCTCTGCCGCGCCGATTGCGCGCTGAAAAGCGCCTCCGGTCCGCCCTTCGGCATCGGAAACCGCTTGGCCAGGGCAAGAACGTGATCTCGGTTGTTGTAGACGTAAGCACGGTACTCGCCCGGCGTCACGCCGTACTTTTTGAACAGGGCGTCGGACTCCCCTTCGGTTTCGACCTTTCCTTTGAGCTCCTCCATCCGGTCGAGGTACTTGTGCAGCAAGACCGTGTTGGCGCGGCTTCGAGCGTCGGCCGGGATGCCGTCGCGGTGCCCGATCCATTCGGGATGCTTGAGGATGATCTCCTTCTGCTCTTCGGGCGAGAGCGCCGTCCACCAGTCGTTGACGTACTGGGCCCCCAGCGTCGAGCGCGGCGGCCCTTTGGTCCCGAGCTGGACCACATTGCTTCCACTCTCAATGGCATTGCTCCAGGCTTCGATGCCGAAATGCGAGTAGATCTGCTCTACGACCTTGAGGAACTGCTCGGCTTTGCCCACGCACAGGCAGCCTCGCTTAGTAAACCCCTCCTGGAGCGTGTCCTGAAGATCTTCCTTTGTGACCGGACCCGGATTGCCAAGGCGGAAGCCCATGTCGACGCCGCTGACGGTGCCGTCGTCGTCAACCTCCCCGCCTTTCGCGCGCACCTCGGCGTTGAGATCGGCGGCCTCTTTGGCCAGTTTGTCCGCCGACTCGCCGGCCAGGTCGAATTTCTGGGCAGCGCGCTGGAAGGTGCGCTCGAGATCCTCCGCATCGTCCACCATCGATCGGCGCTTCCTCTGCTCAGCCTCGGAGAACTTGCCTTCGAGCTCGGAAGAGCCTATCCCCGCCATCGCGGAGTGCGTCTCGCCGAATCGCTTCGCCGCGGCGCGCAGCATCACCGCTGCGTCGCGAAACTTGCTGCCGCGCCATAGCATGACATCATGAAAAGAAACCATCGCATCCTCCTTTGTTTCCCAACGAGCCTATCAAATTGATGCCGTGCATGCCAGGTGCAACTCGATTCTTCTAGAAAATGAGCCACCCTTGCTTTATTGGGAAGCGGTTCGAAAGGATACAAAGTCTACGAACCGGTCGGAAAGTGCATCGACGGCGGCGAACACGCGCCTCAGGCACAGAAAGGGCCCCGGAACGACGTCGAAATCGTCCGTCCCGGGACCCTTCCTTGCGCGGCTGGGCCGGTTTAGCCGCGACCGGTTCGGGAGGCTTCCGGCTCAGCCGGAGAGGAAGGCGCGGCCGAACCTGTCGAAGCCGTCGGCGAGGGCGTGGCGGCATGCCCGGCTGTGGGCGTCGCAGTCGGCGACGCCGAGGGCGCCTGAGAAGCCGAAGGCTCCGGGCTCGGCGTCGCGCCGTCGGAGACGTCGGCCATGAGGGTCAGCTCGGTGTGGTCGCGGACCTCGACCCTGACCTTCCCGCCCGCCGCGGGGGCGTTGTACTCGACGGTCGCCCGGTGGCCCTGGCCAGCGGCCTTTGCCTCGACCCAGTCGGACAGCGGCGTCGTCGTCCCGTCGGAGCCGACCGCGACGACCCGCACCTGGTGCGCGCCCTCTGCCACGCCTCCGCGCACATCTGCCGTGACAGCCGACTTCCCCTGGGAAGAGGCGGCGGGCCGGGCAGTCACGCTCATCGGCGTGTACCTCTTAAGCTGCTTGGCAGGATCCATGCCGAAGGCGGACATCTTCTCGGACGCGAGCTTCCAGGCGGATGAGCCCGGCTCGGCCGCCACGTAGAAGACCGCCGAAGCCTTCCATTGCCCATCGACGGACTCGCTGTCGATGTTGAACTCCTTCAGCGTGCCCGGCAGAACGAGAACCTTCGGGAACAGGCCCGCAGAGTAGCTGACCTCCGTCATCCCCTCGCCGAAGTAGGCAGAGACGGGCTTTGGCCGGGGCGCGCCGTTCGTCAAGTTATCGTCGCTTTCGTCGTAGGAGTACACGAACTTTCCGTTCTTGGCTCCGCGCACGACGATCCGCTCGGGGTACCTGCCTTCGAAAGCGCGGTCAATCGAAGTGATCTGGGTGCCGAAATCGGCCTTGTGCAGCGACGGCGTGTTGAAGAATCCGTCCACAACCTCGAGGCTGTCGGGGAAACGCACTTCGTTGAGAGCCGTCGCATTCTCGAATGCGCGATTCCCGATGCTCTTGAGCCCGTCGGGAAGGCGGAGCTTTTGCAGCTTCGCATTGTCGGCGAAGGCTCTCTCGTCGATCGCCGTCACGCCGTCCTTGACGCGGCGCTCGGGGGTGTGGTCACCCGGGGCGGACCGTATGAGATGCACGCCGTCGCTCCGTTTGACGTAGAGCATGTTGCCCTCGGCGCTGAAGGTCTGATTGCCTTGGGCCACCGTCACTTCGCGCAGTTGCGGCGTCCCGTAGAAGACGTTCCCCTCCAGCACGGAGAGTCCCGACCCCAGGCGAACCTTGAGAAGCCCCTCATTGCCGGAGAAGGCGTTAGAGCGGATTGCCGTGACCGAGTCGGGAAGCGTCGCCTCGACCAAACCGGATTCGTAGAAGGCATCAAAACCGATTTCCTTGAGCCTGTTGAGGTCGGTCCGCATGTTGACTGTCCTGAGCGCGGGCGTCTTCTGGAAGGCATAGCTGCCGATCGTCGTGGCGCCGCCAAGATCGACCTCGGTCAGGTTGGCTGCCCACGCGAAAGCGCTCTCCCCGATCGTCTCAAGGCCTCTCGGCAAAACAATCCTCTTAAGCGCTGAAAAATAGAAAGTTCCGTCTTCGACGCTTCGGAGGCCCGACGGCAGGTTGACCTCTTCATAGGCCGAATTGCTGAAGGCGTATCTGGCGATCGTCGTCACACTTGCCGGAACGTTGTAGGTCTTTGGACCGCTGCTTCCGGAGAGGTCCCTGGGGACGACGACGAGCTTGGTCCGCTGCTTGTTGAACAGCGCCTTTCCGACGACTGCATAGTTTGGATTGCCCTCGCTGACGGAGATCGTTCTGAGGGAATTGTTTCGGGAGAATGAGCCGTCAAGTTGATCGGGACCCACGCCCTTGCCGATGTGGAGTTTGGCGATTTCCCTTGTGCCGCCCACCGCGCCGTCAGCGTGGACGACCGAATCGGGAATCGTCAGTTCGGTTAGATTGGAGAAGGAGAATGCTCCTGGGCCGATCGACTTCAAACCCTCCTGAAGGGTCAACTTCTCCAACGCCGAACGGGTGAATGCGGATTCTTCGATTGCTTCCAGTCCAGAGGGAAGCACGGCTTGCCTGATCCCCGAACGCCAGAAAGCCCATCTGCCCAGAACTTTGAGCTTCGAGGGAAATCCCGTCGAGACTCGCCCATCTGCCCCGACCACTTTCAGAGACCTGAGGCTATGGGTTATGGCAAACGCCCGGTAGTCGATCTTCGTCACGTTGTCCGAAACGGTGACGTCCTTCAAGCGACCTGCCTTCATGAATGTCATTTCGGGGATCTCCGTCAACCCGACAGGCAGGGCGGCCTTCTCGATTCCGCTGTCGTAAAATACCTCTTGCCCAAGGTGCGTCACCGAACGCGGAAGGACGATTTCTTTGAGAGCTCCCGTCCTGCTGAAAGCAGACTCGCCGACTTTGGCCAGCTTGCTGGGCTTGGTCTGGGCGTCCTCGAATTCGACGGCAGCCAACTCACGGCAGTAGGCAAAGCCTTGTTCTTCGATTTCGGTCACCGTCGCGGGTACTTTGACCTTGACGACGCCGCTTCTGTAAAACGCCTCCTTGCCGATGACCTTGACCGAGTCGGGAATGACGACGTCCTTGGCAGAGCCTTTATACCGCACTAGCTTGCCCTTGCTGTCTATCTCGAAATCCCCGGTTCGCGGGCTTGGTGTGTCTGCGGGCAAAAGTTGCCTCTTGGCCGATGCGGCCCCTTTATTGGCCGAAACGGCATGTTTGCGCGCCAAAGCGGCCTGCGGCGCATTATTGGAAACGGCCGGTTTTGCGTCCGCGGCCGGTTTGCCTGCCGCAGCCGGTTCCGTGATTCCGACCGGTTTCGCGGCCGCAGCCGGTTCCGCGGCTGCAGCCGGTGAAACGACCATGAGCACGGCCAGAGCCACGACGGCGACCGTGGCGGCGAGCGACAGCCTCCTAGTAGAAATATTCATGCTTTCTCCTATGGAAATAGCGCAAATGCGCGAAAGTGAGCGTTGAGACATTGCTGCCTTTTCCAGGTGCCACCAACTTTACACAGGATGTACCTAAAAATATATGAGTTTAGGTACCCATGTCGTTTTCTGTTGCATACACCGCGCCGGCAGGGGCGCACGCGCCCTCGCTTTATAGGCAATCACACACTTGTCCACAAGGGTTTGCAAACTCCCACAAAAGCTTGAAGCCCGCTCCCTTTGCAAAGAAAGGAACGGGCTTCAAGAGGGAGATTTAGGCTTTGCTTCGCGTCTCACCTCACGTCGGCGCGAAGAACGACGACGATCTGGTCGCCGCCCGTGGCCTTTGGCGCAAGGACGACGTTGCCGGGACGGATGCCGAGGGCCGCGGCGACCTGCTTGGCCGCTTGCGCATCCGAGGCTTTCGCGTAGAAAACGGTTGAAACTGCGGGGCTTCCTCCGCTGTAGTTGTTCGCCGAGACCTTCGTGTAGCCGGCCTTTTCCAGTTTCTGCTTCCCGGTGGCGGCCAATCCGGGCTTCTTCGATCCGTTGAGCACGAGAACGGGACGGCCGGCGCCGGCGTCGGCCGACGTGCTGCTCTCCTGCCCCGACGGAGTGGCAGAGGCGTCCGTCGACGGGTTCCCGCTTGGCTTGCCGGACTCCGACGGCTTGTCCCCGCCGGAGGAACTGGGATCGCCGCCTGAGCCCGCCGTCGGAGAGGCGCCGCTCGGGGCGCCCGAAGGGGCCTCCTTCGCGGAGGCGGTAGGCGCAGGCTTTTCCTCGGAGGAACCGATGTAGTTCGAGATCGCCCATCCCGCGGTCGGAGCAAGGATCACAACGGCGACAAGCGCCAGCCACCATTTGAGGTTCGACTCCTTGCGCCTGTGAGTTCCTCGAATCGTCCGGGCGTCTGCCAGCCGATCGAACTCGTCTGCGGGGTATTCGTTATCTGCCACGTTCATAGCCTAACAATCGCCGTCACTACTTCGCTCGCCAGCGCGCCGGTCCCGCAAACGCAGCAACCGACCCACAAGCTCAGGGCGCTCCATTCGTGCCTGCGGATTGGCAAGAACGCGATTAAGCACGAGGTAGTATCGGGTGGTGGTCATTCCCAGAGTCGCTATGGCCTCAGACTTGGTTCTCCCGCGGGTCCACCACGTTTCCTCCAAGTCCAGAACGGCGTTTTCGACGTCGGACAGCCTTGTGCCCTCCTCCAATGTTCCGCCTTTCTCGGTTTCGCGCCTCCATCGCGAGTGTGCCTCCGGCCGAAAGCGATCCTGCTTCCTCAGGCATCCTACCCCGCCCGGTCCGCGAGGGTCTCTCGGTCAGCCAATCTCACACACAAGAAGGCTAGGCTTGTGCCATGACCCTGGCAGACATCATCGACCCCGGATGGGCGCGCGAATTGGAACCCGTCGAACAGCGCATTCACGCAATGGGCGATTTCCTCCGGTCCGAGAACGCCGCAGGCCGCGGCTACCTCCCCGCGGGCGATCGAGTGCTGCGCGCTTTTTCATACCCGTTCGACGCCGTGCGGGTGCTGATCGTCGGGCAAGACCCCTACCCGACGCCCGGGCACCCCGTGGGACTGAGCTTTTCCGTCGACCCTTCCGTTCGCCCGATCCCCCGTTCCCTCGTCAACATTTACAGGGAGCTTTACGACGATCTGGGCATCTCCCCCGCCGACGACGGCGACCTCACCCCCTGGTGCGAGCAGGGAGTGATGCTTCTCAACAGGGTCCTGACCGTCCAGCCCGGCAAACCCGCATCGCACAGGGGAAAGGGATGGGAAGAGGTGACGGCCCACGCCATCCGCAGACTCGCGGGGCGCGGCGGCCCCCTGGTCGCAATCCTGTGGGGCAGGCCGGCCCAGGAGCTCAAGCCTCTGCTGGGCGACGTGCCGACGATCGAGTCCCCGCATCCTTCGCCGCTTTCGGCGACTCGAGGCTTTTTCGGGTCGCGTCCCTTCTCCCGAGCCAACTCCCTCCTCACCGACCTCGGCGGGCATCCTGTCGACTGGTCGCTTCGATAGGGCGACTGGCCGCTTTGACGGAGCGTCGCGCCTCGCTTTCGGCAGCGCGACAACGACGGCGTCCGTGAAACTCAGCGTGAATCCCCGCGCCCCGCTTGCCGCAGCGCGACAAATCGGGCTACAAGGCGAGGGGCCGACGCAGCACACGCCGACGGCGCTAAGCCGGTTCCCCGGAAGCGGGCGAACGTCCGAGCCGCCAGAAAGAACGCCCCGGCGGCTTGCGAACGGCTAAGCGGCAGGGAAAGCCTGCGAGGCAAAGCAGGCCCTTCCGTCGCCGATGACGAAAGGGCCTGCTCGTAAGACCGGCGCAAACCGACACCGGTGCAGAAAACGTCGGAGGAGACGGCTGCGATGCCCGCAACCCTTCGCGGCCCCGGCAGTCGCCTTCATTGGTGTCGGTTTGCGCCGGTCTTACGAGCAGGCC
>CAJPTB010000071.1 GCA_905373325.1 uncultured Ancrocorticia sp. | reverse complement strand
TGACGGGAGGCGGCGGGCGATCGCGCTCTAAACGCGACACGCCAGAGCCAGACACGCCGATCCGGGAGAAGATGCCCATCGGGAAAGCGGGGGAATCTTTTCCACAGCTTGTGGACAGTTCGGTGGAGTTTTCCACATGTGTGGACTCGTTTCATCCACACGTGTGGAAAACTCGGTTCTTCCGGCGCTGCGAAAGGCAGCCGTCAGGCTTCACTTCGGCGGACCGCTTCGCCTCGTTGGATCGTTTGCCTCGACGGGCCGCCTTCTCTCGGCGAAGGCGAAAGGGCTTTCGTGGGCGCTGTGCGCTGCGGCGGCGTCGAGTCCGCAACGGCCGCACTCGCGTCGGCTTTCGCGAAGAGGCTTCTTAAGGGGCTCTTGCGGAGCCGAATTTGTGTCGGAGGCGCGGGGGAGAATCGTTTCTGCCGTCCGTCGGGCGGCCCGAAGCACCCGGTTTGGTGTGGAAAGGAAGGGGATAAGTCGGCCGGGCGACCTGTCTGTGTGCACAGCTTCTCCACCGGAAAGGAGAGGCGGTCCACAGGGCGAATGACAAGGGTGTCACTTATCACCCAGACACAAGCCCTTGTGGTCTAACCGAAAACCGACCACAAGGTGTAGTGTCTTCGCGTGTGCCGCTCAGGCGGCGCGACATGGATTTGATGCGTACCCCGGGTTGGTCGGAGGCGACCCGCCCAAGGGATCGGAAGGAGCGGCTCTTATGAGCGTCACTGTTTACACCAAGCCTTCGTGCGTTCAGTGCAACGCGACGAAGCGGGCGCTGGCGAAGGCCGGGCTCGCCTACCGCGAGGTGGACCTGACTCAGGATGCCGAGGCGCTGGAAACGGTCAAGGCGATGGGTTACCAATCCGCGCCCGTGGTTTTCGCCGAGGGCGACCACTGGTCGGGCTTTCGCCCTGACAAGATCAAGGCGCTGACGGCGGCCGCTCGAGATTCGGCGGCTGTCACAGCGTGACGGTGAACGGGGCCGGGCGGCGCCTGCGGCATCGCCCGGCCCCGTCCGGAGCCCTTCACAGATCGGCAGGCCTCGGATGGCAAAGCTCGTCTACTTCTCATCGGCGACGAACAACACCGAAAGATTCGTCAAGAAGCTAGGCATGCCCGCGTGCCGCATTCCGCTGCGCCCGAAGGAAGGGCCGCTCCGCGTAGACGAGGAGTACGTCCTCGTCGTCCCCACATACGGAGGGGGCAACGCCAAAGGCGCTGTCCCCAAACAGGTCATCAAGTTCCTCAACGACGAACACAACCGCTCCCTCATCCGCGGCGTGATCTCGGGGGGAAACATGAATTTCGGCGCGGCCTACGGCTTGGCCGGCGACATCGTCGCCGCCAAATGCCATGTGCCGCACATGTACAGATTCGAATTGCTCGGGACGCCCTTGGACGTGGCCCGGGTTCGCGAAGGTTTGGAGAAGTTTTGGCAGCAAGCACGTTGACGGACACGGGCGAGGAGAGCTACGAGGACCCGAACCTCGATTACCACGCCCTGAACGCCAAGCTCAACCTCTACGACGCCGACGGCCTCATTCAGTTCGACGCCGACCGGGCCGCGGCGCGCCAGTACTTCCTCCAGCACGTCAACAAGAACACCGTCTACTTCCACGACCTCGAAGAGAAGATGGAGTACCTCGTCAAGGAGGGGTATTACGAGAAAGAGGTGCTCGACCAGTACCCCTTCGACTTCGTCAAGTCGCTCTACAAGGCGGCCTACGCCAAGAAGTTCCGCTTCCCGACTTTCCTGGGCGCCTTCAAGTACTACACGTCCTACACGCTCAAGACCTTCGACGGCACCCGCTACCTCGAGCGCTATGAGGACCGCGTGTGCATGGTGGCCCTCACGCTCGCCCGCGGCGACCAAAAGCTCGCCGTCGACCTCATGGAAGAGATCATCTCGGGGCGCTTCCAGCCCGCGACCCCCACATTCCTCAACGCGGGCAAGGCCGCCCGCGGCGAGCTCGTCTCCTGCTTCCTCCTGCGCATCGAGGACAACATGGAGTCGATCGCCCGCGGCATCAACTCCGCGCTCCAGCTGTCCAAGCGCGGCGGCGGCGTCGCCCTCAACCTGTCGAACCTGCGCGAGCTCGGCGCCCCGATCAAGAGAATCCAGAACCAGTCCTCGGGCGTCAACCCCGTCATGAAGCTCCTCGAGGACTCCTTCTCCTACGCCAACCAACTGGGCGCGCGCCAGGGCGCCGGAGCCGTCTACCTCCACGCCCACCACCCGGACATCTTGCGCTTCCTCGACACCAAGCGCGAGAACGCGGATGAGAAGATCCGCATCAAGACACTCTCCCTCGGCGTCGTCATCCCGGACATCACGTTCGAGCTGGCGAAGAACAACGAGGATATGTACCTCTTCAGCCCCTACGACGTCGAACGGGTCTACGGCGTGCCCTTCACGGAGATCTCCGTGAGCGAGAAGTACCGCGAGATGGTCGATGACAAGCGCATCCGCAAATCGAAGATCAACGCCCGCGCGTTCTTCCAAACGCTTTCGGAGATTCAGTTCGAATCCGGGTACCCGTACATCGTCTTCGAGGACACCGTGAACGCGGCGAACCCGATCAAGGGCAAGGTCACTATGTCGAACCTGTGCTCGGAGATCCTCCAGGTTTCCGAGGCTTCCGATTACAACCCGGACCTTTCATACGCGCACGTGGGCAAAGACATCTCGTGCAATTTGGGGTCGATGAACATCGCCAAGGCCATGGATTCGCCCGATTTTGGCAAGACGGTCGAGACCGCCGTGCGCGCCCTCACCGCCGTTTCGGACATGACGGACATTCGTTCGGTTCCCTCCATTGAACGCGGGAACGCCATGAGCCACTCCATCGGCCTGGGCCAGATGAATCTGCACGGCTACCTCGGCCGCGAGCGGGTCTTCTACGGCTCCGAGGAAGGCCTCGATTTCACGAACATGTACTTCTACACGGTGCTGTTCCACGCGATCCGCGCCTCGATGGAGATCGCGCGCGAGCGCGGAGAGCGCTTCGCCGGATTCGAGGATTCGACATACGCCACGGGCGAGTTCTTTGACAAGTACGTCGAGGGCGCGTGGGAGCCGACGACGCCGAAGGTGCGCGAGCTGTTCGCAAACGTCCACATCCCGACCCGCGAGGACTGGGCGGCGCTGCGCGAGGACGTCCGGCAATACGGCATGTACAACCAGAACCTTCAGGCGGTTCCGCCGACGGGGTCGATCTCGTACATCAACCATTCGACGTCGTCGATCCATCCCATCGTCTCCAAGATCGAAATCCGCAAGGAAGGAAAGATCGGGAGGGTCTACTATCCGGCGCCCTACATGACGAACGACAACCTGGAGTACTACCAGGACGCCTACGAAATCGGCCCCGAAAAGATCATCGACACCTATGCCGCAGCGACCCAGCACGTGGATCAGGGGCTCTCGCTCACGCTGTTCTATCCGGACACCGTGACTACGCGCGACGTCAACCGCAACTACATCTACGCCTGGCGCAAGGGCATCAAGACGCTCTACTACATGCGAATCCGCCAGCAGGCGCTCGAGGGCACGGAGGTCGCCGGCTGCGTCTCGTGCATGCTGTGACCGTCGCGGCACGGAGGTCGCCGGCTGCGTCTCGTGCATGCCGGACGTGCCCCGATGACCTGCCTGGGTCCGCTCTGGCTGTTGCCTCTGCCCCGTATGGGAGGCCCTCCGCGGTCGTCTCGCCAGTAGATTCCCAGGGTTATGTCTCCGTTTCGCATGGACGGCTCGCCGACTCTGCTAAGACTGCGCGAGCCGTCCTCTCTGCCGTTGAGCGTTTCGGTTGGAGTGCGCGAAGATGGTGCTGTCGGCTTTTTCGCGCCGTCAATCGGCACAGAGAACACAGGTAGTCGGCGTAGAGAACACAGGACGGGCGGCTGGTTAGCGGGGTCTGGCAGAACGAAAGACGGCCTCCAAGCAAAGGAGGCCGTCAGAACATTGATTGCGGCTTAATTGCCGGATTCAGCGAGTTTCTCAGTCTCCGACGACGGAGGAACGCTGCTGCTTGCCGTCTTCTTGGCTCTGCGGCTCCGTGCCTCTGCAAGCTGCTCGCGTGCGGATTTGGTCGCTGGGACGACAGGGACAAGCCGCAGAGTAGAACTTCCAAAGCTGGTAGGTATAAGTTCAAATGTTGGTGCGGTTGACATAATTCGCTCCTTATTTGCTTAATCGCAAGCTTATCAGAAGCGAATTCGAAAAACATCTGTGATTCTGTGATTTGCTGTGAAATACTATTCTGTCAAAGACGAAACCAGACGTGAAAACTCACAAGATAGAGTTTCTCGCAGGGCATCTATGTAAACACGTAGCTGCTCCAGGGAAGAATCGGAACTTTTTTGATCTTTGAATCTGACTGCCACTGTGACGACTCCGATAGAAAGCTCTGGTCCGTCCGTAAACTCGCAGCTGAAGCTCCTTGCCATGATCGTATTCCATTTTCCGTCAGAGGCTTGCTCAAGCATTACGGAGTTTGAACAGATTGCGCGACCCGCAAGATACTTGGAGTCAAATCCTGTTTCGATAGATTTTAGAGGGTCCATCTTTAAGAAGATTCTATTCAAAGACGACAAACGGTGAATAGAACCTTTCCCGTCTGCAATCCATACGGAAACATCGAAATCATCAATATTGGCATAGTAAGGTTTCTTTACGGACTCAATACATGTAAGAGTACCTTCAGATGCTTTACGTGTGTCGTTTTCTATCTTTGAATATAAATAACTTATTCGGGTAGCAGGAGGGTTGTATCTATTGTTTGAACCCTCTTTGTTTCTGTAGTATACCTCTAATAGTATCTGATTGGCGTCTACATAGTCGTCAATCATGATTGTCGTTACGTTAATGGACGACCACTGCTGTTTTATAGGGTCAAATAGTCTCTCAAAGGTCTCCTTGTCGACTCCTAAGCTTTCTCTTGCGACGAAAAAGTACGCAGTGAAGTCATCTTCAGAATGCCTATGGAACCAGTTTTGTATGTCCTGATCATTGAGAGAATGGCCTAAAACGACAAATGTCTTATGTCCTCTAACAAAATCATCTATGACCTTACTCTGCCAAGATGTACCTTTTTTGAAAAGATTGTTGTAATCGCTTTGGCCTATAATTAGACTCTTTTCCTCAGAGATTAGCCCATCCGGGCGAGGGTCGAGGACTCCGTGAAGGTGTGAAACAACGATTCTCCCTTCGTCGTCATGGCGATCTTCGTCGTGACTCTTTGGTATAAATTCATCAGGATCCGCATCCTCGTCCGGATTCCAGCCATTCTCAACTAGATGTTCCAAATGTTTCAAGCCCGCTATTTCATGGAGAACGTCGAAGTTGGTCGTGAGGACAGGGCATGAAAACTCAAACTGATAGCGAGCTACGATCTTATGCATCTGCGAAGCTGGTTTTTCGTTTACACCGGTGCCATACAGTCCCTTTAGAGCCACTTGTTTCCACTCCAAGTTGTTGCTTTTCGCGCTCTGATGTGCTCCGTCGGCGATAACGAGAAGATTGCTCTGTCTTCTGACGAAAAGTTCTGCAAGATCAGAGTCCATAGTTTTTGATTCTATTAATAGGTTCTTTACAAAGGTCGCCCAATCGGGGAGGCCTGAATCAAGCGAAATCCCCGAACCCGTTAAAAACACGATGTCACTAGGTTTGACATTGAATTCATCTATCTTTTCTTGTGTTATGTCTGTCTGCGCCATTTTGTTCCACCGTCCGACGATCGCCTAACAGGAATATTCTAGCACTTTCTTAGCCAAGGAACAGCGTCCGTGGGGCTCCTCTAAAGTTATGTATGAAACATGTCCCGTATTTGTCATGGAAGTGCCTGCGGGCCGGCTGGAGTTGGCAACCAAATAGCCGATTTGTTGTCGGTATGGGAAGCAAGTCGTTCATGATTTGAAGCTTGGTTCCAACCGTCTTAAAGTGAGCCGGGCTCGTCAATCGTCCGGGAGGCTTCCGAGGCCGCTCCAGAGACGCAAGCGGAGTCCGTAAACAAGCTCGGGGGCCTTATAGGCCCCCGGCAGTCAACGCCCCGACTGGCGGTTCGTCGTGCTTCTAGTTTAGTGCGTCCCTTCATTCTCATGTAGGAAACATGTCTCTTGTCATAAGACAAACGTTGCCCATCGACTGACAGCATCCTGCCGCGCGGCCGGTTCAAGCGGCGAACCGGGCGATGATGCGACGATGGGCGTCAAGCAAACTTGCCCAATGGGTCGCTTCAGCGGCTCATAAAACCCGCCCTGGCGGTTCGTGAAAACTCGGCCTTGACTGCTCTTGAAAACTTGGCTCACGAAAACCTGGCTGTGAGAACCCGCCGATTTCACCGACAGGCCACGGCAGCCTCTTTTGCAAGCAGACCCAACGCCGATATGCTGAACACGTGATCGAATTCGAGTCCGTCGGAAAGACGTATCCCGGCGGCGCGGTTGCCGTGGAGAGCTTTACGTACACGGTGCCGAAACATCGAACCGTTGTGCTCGTCGGCTCGTCCGGCTCAGGCAAGACGACGCTGCTGCGCATGGTCAACCGCATGGTCGACCCGACGTCGGGAAGGGTGCTCATCGACGGCGTCGACGTGCGCGAAGCCGATCCCGTCAAACTCCGCCGATCCATCGGATACGTGCTTCAAGACGGCGGGCTCCTGCCGCATCGCACCGTCGCGGACAACGTCGCCACCGTGCCGATCCTCAACGGCACGCCGAGGCGCGAGGCCCGATCCGCGGCGCTGGAGCTTCTCGAACGGGTGGGGCTCGACCCGGAGCTCGGCGCCCGATACCCGGCTCAGCTTTCCGGGGGCCAACGCCAGCGTGTGGGCGTGGCGCGGGCTCTGGCCGCCGAGCCCAAGATCCTGCTCATGGACGAGCCCTTCGGCGCCGTCGACCCCATCGTTCGCCGCGAGCTTCAAGACGAGCTCGTGCGCCTGCAAGGGGAGATCGGCAAAACGGTCGTCTTCGTGACGCACGACGTCGAAGAGGCGTTCCGCCTGTGCGACGAAGTCGTCGTGCTCGGCGCGGGCGGAAGAATCGCGCAGAGCGGCACGCCGGAAGAGATTCTGGCCGCTCCGGCAAGCGACTTCGTGCGCACCTTCGTCGGCGGGACGAAGTCCAACCAAACGCTGCGCGTGCGCCAGGTCGCCGGGCGCAACGTCGTCGTCGGCGAAGACGGGCGCCAGGTGGGGGTCATTGAAGGGCTTGACGGGCTTGTCAGCGGCGTGAAAGGCGCGGGGGACGACGCCGCCCGCGAGCAGAGCTCCCGCAAACAAGCGGCGCAGCCCCGCCTGCCGCATGCCCTGGACGCCGCTCGGAGTTCTCTGCGCAAGGCGAAGGCCCGGTGGAGGCTCGGAGGCAAATCCGGCGATTCGACTGAAGGCGGCCCGGTGTGAGCTGGCTGGGCGAGAACTGGCGGTGGGTCGGCGAACTTCTGCGGGCTCACCTGTTCATCGCGCTTCCGGCGACGGCCCTGGCCGTTTTAGTGTCTGTTCCGATCGGCCGCTTCGCGCATCGCTTCCCCAAGGTCGGCGGCGTCATCCTCTCCGGCGCCACGCTGACGTACGCGATCCCCTCGCTGCCGCTCCTCGTGGCCGTGCCGCTCGTCATCGGAACGCCTCTGCGTTCGCCGCTGACCATCATCGCGGCCCTCGGCCTGTACGGCATGGCCCTTCTTGTGAGGACGGCCAGCGACGCCTTTTCCTCGGTCGACCAGACCGTGATCGACGGCGCGACGGCGGTGGGGCATTCGCGCAGGACGCTCCTGTGGACGGTCGAGCTTCCGCTCGCATTGCCCGTGCTCGTCTCGGGAATCAGGGTCGTCGCCGTCTCCACGGTGGGGCTTGTGACGATCGGGGCGCTCGTGGGAATCCCCAGCGTCGGCACGCTCCTGACCGACGGTTTTCAGCGGGGGATAACGGCCGAGGTCGTGACGGGGGTCCTCGCGACGGTCGCTCTGGCGCTCGCCGTCGACGGGCTCGTCATTCTGCTCGGCAGGCTTCTCACGCCGTGGACGAGGGCCGGCAAGGCCCCCGGCGCGAAGGGGGAGCAGGCGTGAACTATTTCCTCTCGGCCCTCAGGTGGCTTGCCGACTCTGCCAACTGGTGGGGCCCGTCCGGCATCGGCGCGAGGCTCCTCGAGCACGTCATCCTCACTCTCGGCGTCGTCGGGATCGCCGCCGCGATCGCTCTGCCGATCGGGATCGTCGTCGGCCACACGAGGCGGGGCGCGGGCGT
>CAJPTB010000070.1 GCA_905373325.1 uncultured Ancrocorticia sp. | reverse complement strand
GTGGCGAAGCGATTGTTGTCTCCGATGACGAAATTGTCGAAGGTGTAGCGCGGATTGATCCGCGCCTTCTGGGATCGCGCCGCGGTGTCGGGACGCTTGGCGAGAGACTCCTCCGCGATCGTCGTCTGGTCGACGTAGCGTATCCCCTGCGTGAAGGACTCGTGCGATTCGTCCTGCTTGTTTGGAAGCAGCGGCTCGTCCCCGGACCCGGAAACGTCCAGATGCCTGCGGCGAGCTCTGGTATAGCCTCCTTCGACGTCTGCCGAGCTTTCCCTGTATCTCGCTGTTTCCGAAAAGGAATGCTCGACGGATCTGGACGTTCCCGGATAGCGAGACGGCGGGTAGTCCGACGTCGCAGAATCCGAAGCGTCCTCTTCTCCCGCTTCGATGCCCGGCGGCGAAGCCAATGACGACGCCAACGGCGGCATGGTCAACGAGGACGCGGGCAGAGAATCTTCCGAGGGCGGGAGGACGCTGGGAGCGACCGCGCTCGGCGCAATGCTCGACGCCGTCGTCCCGACGGGCTGGGACTCGTTTACGCTCGGATCGACGGAGATGACGATGCGCACGGAACGTCCGAGTATGTTCGAGAGCATCGAAGTCATCGTCTCCGAAACGTGTTCCTCGATCCAGGTTTTCACAAACTCGGACCCGACGGCGATCATGAAGATCTCGTCCACCCAGGCCAAAGGATGGGCCATGCGCACAAAAGCGGCCTGGGAATCCGAGAGCGAGCCGTCTGCGCGCAGTAATTCGGTTGCCGCATTCCACGCGTCTTTGGCCGGATTACCGTCGCTCATTGGAACTCCTTGGACGTGTGAAACCCCAACGCCTATTGCCTCCTGCGTGGGACCTGACCAATTTGAACACAGGCTTGGGGACAATGCAACAAGTTTATCCACAGGCTTGTCCACAATTGTGGAAATTACATTGATGTTGTTCACAGGGAGATTTGCCCGTTTTGACGCCGAACATTCAAAGATCGGTCTTTATCCACATGTGTGGACACAGATGTGAATAACAATCGTGTAGTTTGTCGATAGCGAGATACTCTTGAGATTCCACTCACCAGAGAGGACGCTGCGTTGACCCCTGAGCGGACCCTCGCGTAAAGTTGTTTAGTCATGTGTGCCTCGCACACGAGCAGTCTTCGCGAGATCTTCTCGCGCCGTCTTAGGGAGAACAACCGTGACCAAGCGGACTTTTCAGCCCAACAACCGCCGCCGGGCCAAGGTGCACGGCTTCCGCAAGCGCATGTCGACCCGCGCCGGCCGCGCGATCCTCGCCGCTCGCCGTCGCAAGGGTCGCCGTTCGCTTTCCGCCTGACGTGCTTGCTGCCGAGAACCGCATGCGGCGCTCGGCGGAATTCGCCCGAGCTTTCCGAGGCGTTCGAGGCGGATCTGCCAGGCTTCTCGTAGCAATCGGCACAGACCGCTCCGGCGTCGACCGGTCCAGCTCGGATTCCACGGGCAGCGTCACCGACCTTCCGCCGAAGGTCGGTTTTGTCATACCCAGGTCGGTCGGTAACTCGGTCGTCCGGCACCGTCTCTGTCGGCAGCTCCGCCATCTGATGAGGGAGCGCATTCAAATTCTTCGCCCGGGCGAGCTTGTTTCCGTTCGTGTTTTCCCTCCGGCCAGGGGTGCCAGTTTCCAAGATCTGGCTGCCGACCTCGACCGCTGCATCGCCTCGGTTCGCCGCAAGGAGTCCCTTCGCGAGGGGCGCGGAGAATCGCCTCGCGAGGGCAATGAGGCGTCGATTGGCGGCGAAGGCCACAACGAGGCGCTGCCGGCAGCATCCCCGCCGGCATGAGGAATTCCAACGGGAGCGGCGATCAATGAGCTTTCTCACCAGGTTTCTTTCGTGGCCCATTCGAGCCTATCAGCGGTGGCTTTCCCCGGGCCTTCCGGCAAGATGCCGCTATGCGCCGACCTGTTCGCAGTACGCGTTGGAATCTCTGCGAATTCACGGAGTTTTGAAAGGTACACTACTAGGAGTGTGGCGAGTTCTGCGGTGCAACCCGTGGAGCAAAGGCGGAGTGGACAGGGTTCCCGCCAAAGGACGGTGGCCCTCGAAACCCCTGGATGTGGACGGGCTTCACGCTCTCTACGAGCGGGAGGACGCTGAAGCGGCTCTAGCGGGCGATCGCCGCGGCGGCGAGGTCTGCTCGGCCTCGCAAGCTTGACAGCAAGAGCGGGTAACCGCCGAATACGAAAGAAGTAGCGTGGATACAATCCTTTTCCCACTCATGTGGGTGATCGCCTGGATCATGGAGATCCTGCGTCGAGTCTTCGTGGCGCTCGGCCTTCCGGACGGCGCCGGCGCGGCGTGGGTCTTGTCGATCATCGGCCTGACCGTCGTCGTTCGCCTTCTGGTTCTTCCCCTTTACAACAAACAGATTCGATCCTCGCGCCAGGCCCAGGTCATCCAACCCGAAGTCCAGAAGATCCAGAAAAAGTACAAGGGCAAGAAGGACATGGTTTCCCGGCGCCGGATGCAAGAGGAGATGCAGGCGGTTTATCGCAAGCATGGAACCTCTCCTTTTGCCACGTGTCTGCCGATGCTCGTCCAAATGCCCATTCTTTTCGCTCTTTACAGGGTTATCTCGGCGTTCCCCGGAATCTCCAGCGGGCGCCGCGACGCATTGGGCCCTATCACCAAAGAGCTTGCGACGGACTTCGAAAAGTCCACGGTTTTCGGAGCCCCGCTCGCCACGAATTTCAGAACTGCGACGTCGACGAACAGCCAGATCGTCATTGGGGTGCTGGTCCTCATCATGAGCGCCACGATGTTCTACACCCAGCATCAGCTCATGCGCAAAAACATGCCCGAGTCCGCTTTGGACAAGAGCAACCCCATGTACCGCACCCAGCAGATCATGATGTACGGCATGCCGATCATGTACATCTTCATGGGTGGAGTCCTTCAGGTGGCGGTCCTGGTTTACTGGGTTGCCGGCAACATTTGGAATCTTTGCCAGCAGGCATGGTTCATTCGCAACAATCCGACGCCTGGATCGCAAGCCTACAAGGAACGCCAGAAGCGCCTTCGGGAAAAGCGCGAACGCAAGGGTCTGAGCAAGGAGGAAATCGAGAAGCTCGAATCTGAGGACGCAGCTCGCGCAGGGGTTCGGGTTCAGCCCCTCGGCAAGGAAAGGTCGAAGAAGGCTGCGGCGAAGGCCGCCAATCGATCGCTCCACAACGACGCCGATGACTCTGATGGCGACGAAGCCGATTCCGACAAGCCCGAGGAAGTTCGCGGCAAAGACGGTCTGACTGAGGCCGAGCGAGCTCGACGTCGCTATGAGCGGCGCCAGGCAGAGCGAGCGCGCGCGAAGAACAAAGCCGCCAATCGGAAGAAACGTGTCCAACAGAATCAGAAGAAGCGGAACTTCTGATCCTTTGCTCGCCTCACTTCAGTTATGAGTTCCTCTGTATTCATGTCCATGAGTCCTTCCCTAGCCAACGATTCTCCTTGAGCTATGGCTTCACTTGAGCTGTGAAAGCTTTCCGACCGGAAGGTTTATAAGCTTCCATGCCGGAAGATTTCCCAAGTTCGCAACTATCAATCCCCACAACCACAACTACTTTTACGCACTGCAGCGGTGCTTGCCGAAGAAAGGACGATCCGATGGCTGACAGGGCCGAACTCGTCAAGAAGCTAAACGACGAAGGCGATTTTGGAGCCGACTACATTGAGGAGCTTCTCAACATTGCCGACTTAGACGGAGACATTGAGATTGGCGTCGAAGCCGACCGCGCGTCTGTCGCGGTTGTGACGGAAGGCGTCGCCGACCGCAGGCTCAAACGTCTCATCGGCCAGGGGGGCGAGGTCCTTGACGCGCTCCAGGAGCTCACGCGTCTGGCCGTTCAGGCGAAGACCGGCGAGCGTAGCCGTCTCATGCTCGACATCGCCGATTACAGAGAATCACATCGCCAGGAGGTCGCAGCGATTGCTCGCGAAGCGGTGGCCTCCGTTTTGGCCAACGGGGAGCCTGTTTCCCTGGAGCCGATGAATCCGTTTGAACGAAAAGTGGTTCACGACGTCGCTGCTGCCGCCGGCCTAGCCTCCGATTCCGAGGGACTCGGCAATGCGCGCCATGTGATCGTCAGCGAGGCCGTTGCGGACGAAGAAGCCTCGGAAGAAGAGGAAGTTTCCGATTCAGTCCCCTCTGGCGCTGCTGATGTCGCCGCTGCCGCCGTGTTTGAGGATGCTTCCGATGACGTGCCTGACGATTCCTCCGACGATGTGTCTGACGATGGTTCTAATGACGTTGCCTCTGGTTCTGCTGAGACTCGTACTGCCGATGAAGCTTCTTCAGATATTGAAGTTGCCTCAAGCTCGGATACCGTTGTTTCAGATTCGGATGGCGTTGCTTCTGCCACCGCAGATGTTGTTTCTGGTTCTGCCGACTCCGTGAAAGACTCTTCAGATCTGACCGATACCGATAATGTCAGCAAGGGCTCAACATCCTCGACTGCGAAGTAGATTTGAGCGTGGACGACAACTGTGTGTTCGTGGAGGCCCCTCCCGAAGGAGGGGCCTCCCATTTTGGGACGGATCCGTGGCAAAAGCTGGTGGACTATGCGGGAATGCTTGAAAGGGAAGGCGAGCTGCGCGGATTGCTTGGGCCTCGCGAACTCGGGCGCCTATGGACTAGACACGTCCTCAATTCCACGGCAATCCTCGACTTCATCCCGTTTGAAGCGAAGGTTGTCGACGTCGGCTCTGGTGCCGGCTTTCCGGGTATCGTCGCCGCGATAGTCCGCAAAGACCTTCACCTTGTCCTCGTCGATTCGATGGAGCGGCGAACACGCTGGTTGAACGACGTCGTCAAGGCTCTTTCCCTTTCGAATGCCAAAGTCGTCCATGCACGATCCGAGGATCTTGTCGGCAAGGTAGACGCGGATGTTGTCACGGCGAGGGCCGTGGCGGCACTGAAGAAGCTACTCCCATGGACAATGCCGTTGCTCAAAGGCGGCGGTTCATTGCTGGCGCTCAAAGGAGCCCACGTCGATGACGAGATTGATGGCGCAATTCACCTTCTACGAAAGTATCGCGCCAAATGGGCCGATGTTCATGTGGTGACTCCCTTTGGAACGACGGAGGAGACTCGAGTACTGGAAATCAGAAAGAAGCACACAAACAAACGGAAATGAACGATTGCTTTTTCATTGTGTTCTCTAGCGATAAATTGCATAAGAAGGTTGATTATTCGTATCTATTATTCTATAGGTGTTGTAGAAATAGATAATGCTTTATAATCTAAGTGCTTTAACTATCTTCTATTAGAAGAGCGAAGTAGACGAAAAGGAACTTGATATTTTATAATTTTCAGTGGAAATATAAGATTGTGTTTATTATTATTGTGTCTCTTTTAATTTATGATGCTTTTAATATGTAGGATTATATTCACGTTATACTGTTTTATCCAATTTAAACTGTTTCGTCTGACTTATAGTGTTTTCTCCGATTTATACTGTTTTGTTTAATTTGTATTGTTTGTCCGGCTTATACTGTTTTATCTAACTGTATTGTTTTGCCCAGCTTATAGTGTTTGGTATAGTTTATACTATTCTGCTTAACTTATGCATTTTTCTATCTTTATCCTTCTAATCAACCTATGTTTTTTAGTTTGTAGTTTTCTGTCCGATGAGCGAACTAGTTTAGACTACGGAACATTGAACCAACTGTCAAAGATCTATTGTTGGTGCAACGACATTTCCGAACCTCAGACCTGGGCGAGCACAGAAACTCAATCGCCTTTAGGAGTATAAGTGAAGCTGTAGATCGGCAACGCGTCAGAATGACTTTTCGTACTGCTGCGTTGCTTGGCCGTTTTGAAGTTTTACGTCTAAATGAGCAGCGCTTCCCAAGCGTTTTGAACACGCCTTTGTGTTAATTTTTCGAAGAACATGGCCGTCTGCAGAATGAAACCTGCGATACGCACGTTGAGATCGGTCGCGATGTCTTGACGACAGACGACGGACAGTCGTCTGGAACATGTTTCGTTGCCTGTCAGAGTTGATCCTCGTTCGCCACAATTTCCGTTCATTCCGGAGCACATTCCGTGCATGAGGCGACTCTCTTCGGTGCACTAGCTACTATCTCATCGCCAGAATGTTGTCATTACAGTGGATTTCGGGAGCATGCTGTTCGCAGTAATAGTCTGAACCTGTCAACTATGATCCGTAGGGACGACGATACATGTACTCAAAACGTTAGTACTTGGCAGCGTCTATGCTTGAAACTACTTATGGTTAAGCTGAAGAACCGCATATCTAAACTCGCGCGTTTCTCAGCCACACTTACATTTATTGCAGCCTCACGTAGAAAGCACTTTTCTCATTTCTGTGCTCTGGTATACCGATTGCCGTTTTGATGTATCAATCAGACGACCATAGTTGTTTCAATTGCTGCCGAGCGGTTGTCAATGTAGTGATTGACGGTAAGGTTACGATTGTTTGCCGACCAGTACTTGATCTTGTTTTGACTATGGAAGAAAATGCTTACTGCAGCAAGCTGCAAAGTTAATCCATGTGTCGGAGCTAGTAAACTGTCTGAAAATAAAACTCGGTTTTTACCTTCTATGGATACTTCGCGACGGGCATTTCTGTGGAGCTCTGTAACTCATACGGAAAGTCTATCCCGATCTTATCCTTTATGTTAAGAAGTTGTGAATACTGAACGTCTAGAGACTGTAAATTTTGCAGTTGAAGTTTTATAGAAGCCGTTTGACGTGCACCGCGAAAGAAAGTGACGCACTAGCTGGTATTGCGGTAATCCATACTGTGGGATCGTAGATTTGAACAGTGAATGTTGCAGGAGAAAAAGCTGATTTTGAACGGCATCAATTTGGACTGCAGTTGCTGCGACAATTTCAGCTACGATTGCTTACCGCTGTTTGAGCTGCGGTTGCCTGCCGCGGTTGCTATTTTTCGCCGTGTTCATGGACTAGTGTTAGGCTCCAAAAAACCCTGTAGTTGCCGGCATAGTGTTTAAATTGATGCGTCGGATCGAGCGACGTTGGACTGATGGATCCTTTTGGCAGTGGTGCTCTCGCGCGGGTCCACTCGATTCCGAAAGCTGTACTTGCTACTTAGAGTAGCGGTCGTTTGCTTATCACGTAAGCTCGGGTTACTTATAGTTCATAGACAAGTGAGATGGTTCAAGGAGCGAATTCGCGTTAAGGGATAAGTGAGGTCCAGTGATTCTAAGTCTGTTCAGGATAGTCTGTCGGCACCACGTAGCTGGTTATGGGACTGCGGCAAGTCTGTCACGCAAGTTGAATTCCACAAGGTATTTGCGCACCGCTTTGGACGAGGACAGTCGATTGAGACGGATGTGTCTCAATTTTGGTGTGCACTGTTTTCTTCTGCTTGAAAGCACTCGACAAACTTGTTCAGTCCTCAGTTGACTACTGGTTGTTACTAATAGAGGAATCGACAGCTTATTGCGGTCGGATGGTCTACGAGACCTGAATGACACAGAGTCGTTGTGTACGGGGCATCGCTGGTTTCTCGATTTTAGTTAGGTTCTGTATGTTTGTAGGTTTGATAATGGCATTTAGCCTATCGGGCAGGTTGGGGCAGAGTGCAGGGTCGTATTTGACTACGATACTCAACCGAATGAAGTATTTCGATAGTTGTCTTTGACAACTAGGCGAAGCAAAACTATATCGCGTTAGCTACGTCAGCCGGTTTGGCCTAGCTTTGTGGCAGAGCTGGCAAAGTTCACCCAGCTTCGACGGTCGTTTGACTATTCTGCGGTAGTGACTAGTCTCGCCTGTTCATCCCAAAACTATTCATAGCTATGTGTACGAATTGACTGGTAGGCCGAGTTTCGATCAGTGAACGGTGTTATACGAAAGGCTAATGTTTATCCCGTTCGTTTCACGTGAAACAGTCCAAGGCATTCATAACGTCCTGTTGCTTTCGGGATGCAAATCGTAGATAGCGTATCTGAGTGTGTTCATCGGTCTAACACTAAGTGTTTCTAGGCACCGATTGAACGACGTACTGACGCAATGGTGCGAGACACACGACGGATCTGCCGGTAGGACCTGCTATTTCATTTAAGTAATGTTAGTAACGAGTTGAACAAACACTTCGAATCATACGAATAAGTTAGTCAGCGTTTGTATTTTCAAAGTGTGTCTGCGATAGTCTTCGGGAACATGTCTACTTGTAATAATGCCGACTTCCCTTAGGTGAGTCTAGCTTTGTCTATGCAGTGAATCGAATGTTAACTA
>CAJPTB010000069.1 GCA_905373325.1 uncultured Ancrocorticia sp. | reverse complement strand
AGCGTCTTTTCGTTGTCGGCGTCGGTCTTGTTGATCGTGATGTCTCCCCACGAGGTGACAACCTTGTTCGTGGGCGTGGGAGGTTCGCTCGGAGGCGGCGTCGTCGGCGGATTGTCCGGCGGGGTCGGCCCCGGAATCACGTCGATGTACAGGTTGGCGACGTTCTCGATGACTCCGCCCGCGGGAACGGTCTTGACCTTGGCGGTGAAGACGACCTCGATCGTCTCGTTCGGAACCGTCCGCAGGTAGGCCAGGCCTGCCTTGGTGAAGCCGACGCTCGGATTCTGCCCGCCGGTGGCGACGTAGTAGGACGGGTCGACGGCCTGTCCCTTGATCTTGACCGAAGCGACCTTGCCTTCCTCGAGGTTGGAATCGAGGGGGTCGGAGACCACGAAGTGCTTGAAGCTGTCGGTCGCGGCGATGCTCGGGATCTTCGCCGTCACCGGGAAGGTGACCTGATCGGCCGTCTTGATGCCGTTCTTGGAGACCTCGACGCCCTTTGTGGGTGCGACCACAACGGTGTTCTTCGGGTAGACGTTGACGTTGTAGAGCCAGTTTCCGTCGGCGTGCGCGGTGTTGGCCGCGTTGTTCGGGAACGGAATCGTCACGAGGAAGGGCGCGGCCTTCTTCTTGACGGTGCTCGGGGCGTTGGTCTCACATACGAGGTAAGCCTTGACCGGCAGATTGCCGATCGTCGTCAGGCCCTGGCCGTTCGTGGGACTGCTGACCTTGCCGGCGTCGAACGCAGCAGCCGCGCCGCTGGGCAGCGTGAGCTTCGGCGTGTTGAAGTCCGTGCCGCAGGCGTCGGCGGGAATATTCCAATTCTTGAGGTTGTTCCAGTCCGCCTGGGTCTTCAGGTCGAGGTTGGAAATCGGGAAGGCCGTGAAGGTGACTCCCGCGACGCCGGCGCCTCCCTGAGTGTCGGTCTGGCCGTCGGCGGTGCCGTCGGCCTTCTGCGAGCCGGCCTCGTGTTTGTGAATGACAATCGATCCGGTGGCGTTGGGATCGATGTTGCCTTGGTCGGCGAAGGCCGAGCTTGCGCCTGCGAGGCCGGCGATGCCCAAAGCCAGCGCTCCGACCACGGCACTCGCACGCCGCCTGGCGGATTGAGTGTGTGTGCTCATCTGGTTGTTTTCCTTTTCTGATGAGACCGACGCGTATCGGTCGGACTCGGGTCTGTTGAAAAAACTGAGTGTGCAGGTTCTAGATACATCTGCAGATCTATCGGCGAGGCGGCGTTTCTCCTCTCCCGCGTCGGATTCTCCGCCGGACGAGGGCGCCGACGGCCGCTAGCGCCAAGAGCCCTCCGCCCCACAGAAGGAAGGAGTCCGCGCTTGCACCTCCGGTCAGCGGCAGCGAAGGGACGTCGGCCTTCTCATTGACGAAGGCGGCGGCAAAAACGTGGTTGAGGGCGGCCGGGGAAATCGCAAAGGCGTGGGCTGCCGTGCTCAGCTTGTACCCGGCGGGGGCGGCAGATTCGGTCAGCTTGAAGGACCCCAGGCCGATGTTCTCAACTTTGAACGATCCGGGAAGAGGATCGACGTCCTTGTATTTTCCGCCCGTGCACTGCGCGGCCGTGGCCTTCACACAGTCTTCGACAACCGTGTCGGCGGGAATTCCCGGGCCCGTCAGCTTCCACTCCGAACCGGCAAGCGCCTTGCCGGCTTCGTCGGCCTTCTTCCACGAGACCGTCCCCTTATAGGGTTCGTTCACGATGGCGTTGTCGACGATCTGATCGGCTACGGTTCCGGAATCCTGAAGCTTCGCCGTCAGGTTGGTCGGCGTAATCTTGTTGAAGGCAAAGGTCTTGTCCGTCGGCACGTAGCCTTCGGGCGCCTTGGCCTCCCTCAGGGTGTAGGTTCCCCATTTGAGATCGACGAGCTTGAACTTGCCCTTTGCGGGGTCCTTGTCAAGCCCCGCGCACGCGCCGTCGCTTACGCAGTCGGCGACGGCCGCGCCGCCTGGGAAGCTCGGCCCCGAAACGGTCCACTGGGAGCCGCCGAGGGGCGCCTTGTCGACGGAGCTCACTTTGCCCCACACGAGCGATCCGGGCTTGGATTTGTTCGTGATTTCGCAGCTCACCCGGTCCTGCCGGTTAAGCGTGAGCGTGGCTTCTCCGCGGGTCGTCGGGCCTACCCGCGACGAATACGTCTCGCCCTTTGTGCCCGGAGTCTCCGAGCACGTCCATTGGCCGCTCTCATACCCGGCGGACGCAGGGTTGGTCGAAGCCTCAGAGAGGGCGACCTGCCCCTGCCGCATGCTTTGCGGATTTCCCTTGGCGTTTCCGGTTTTGCCCTTGCCGGAAATCACGAGGTCGGAGGCCCTTCCCTCGAGCGTCCACTGATCGGCTCCGAGCGCAGGAACCTCGCTGCTCGCGTAGGTTCCGTCGACCTTCTTCGTCAGCTGGAGCGTGGGAACGCGGATCGAGACCTTGTAGTCCTCGACTTCGCCCGTGGTGGTTATGCCGGTGGGCTTCTGGTTGTTGCCGCCGTTGTCGTTCGTAATGCGCACGCGCATGTAGCTGTCGGGAAGCGAGCCCTGCTCGCCGTCGACGCTTCGCACGGAGCTCGTGACGTCATTCGGCACTCTCCAGGTCAGTTTCGCCACGCCCCCCGTACAGGGGACTTCACCGCTCTTTTCCTGTGAATCGAACGTGCCGTTGTTGTTCCAGTCGATCCATCCCGCGGCTTTGCCGACGCCGGCGCATTTGACCGTTTCCGTATGGGTGTCCCCGGGGAACGTTCGAATTCCGCCGTCCCACTTGGTCGTGTCGATTCCGTCTTCGTCGTCGAACAGGCCGTTTTTGTCGTCGCCCCGGGCGTCGTCGCTGAACTTCTGGTAGCCCTCGGCGTCGATCTGCTCGCCGAGGCGCGGGGCGCCCTGGTCCATCGACATATTCGCCTGCGGGTTCAAAGCGAAAAGATCGGTGCTGCCGGCCTTGGGAACCTCGCCGCCCTTCCACGTCGGCTGGAAGGTCGATCCGGCGTAGCCGTATGATTTCGGCGCGTCGCCGAAGTCCGTGGCGACGATGAGTCCGAGTGCGACGGCGGAGTAGCCAGAGCCCTGCAGGGTGATCGTCGCCCTGGTCACGCCTTCCATGAACATGACCGCATCGGGGCCGCCCAGGCCGTTGGGCTGGGTGTAGCTTCCGTTTTTCCCTCCCGCACCCTTTTGGTAAACGCATTCCTCGTCGGAGGGCATGAGCCGCAGCGTCTTGCCGCCGTTTGACATCTCGGCGTTGGTCGTCACCAGTTTGCCGGTGCTCTTCGAAACGCACGTCTTCGAACGGAGCGTGTCAAGCACGCGCCAGCGGACGTTTTGGTCGGTGCTGGCTTGGACCCATTCGTCTGCCCACTCGCTCGTGGCCCAGCTCTTGATCCCGTACCGTTTGGACGAGGCCTCGGCGTCGGCGAAGACAAGCCCCTGGACCGGCACCTGCTTGACCGCGCCTTCCGGGGTGTGCAGCTCGACCTTGCAGGAGTAGTCGACGCTCACGCGGGCCGCGTAGCCGGTGGGCTCGGTGCTCGAGCCGGGGGTCCCCCACTTTTTGCCGTCCCACGTATTGCTGCCGTTGTAGGCGTATCCGTTGGCCAAGCCGATGGCCATCTGGTTTTTGTTGACGTAGTCGGCGGGATATGTCAGCCCTTCGTGCCACTCGGCGCTGCCGTCTTTCCATTGGCCCGGGCCGCCGATGTTGTAGAGGTTGTCGAGGGCGTCGCCGGCCCACGCGCCGGGGATCGTCGCGACGAGGGGGCCTCTGGCCTGCTGGTCGGAGACGTCGCTCGGATGCCCTAGGTGCTTGTAGTTGGACAGCTGGCAGGTTGTGATGAGCTCGCCGGCGTCGCCCAGGTCGCGTTTGTTGACGAAGTTCTTCGTCTGCCCGTAGTTGAGCACGGGGACGTTGGGGGTCGGGTTGTTCTGAAACTTCGAGTAATCCGCCCATTGGAGCCACTGGATCGAATCGACGTATCGTCCAGAGCCGCCGGTGGCGAAGACTGCCGGAAGGATCGGCGACTGTTCGACGATGTCCGCCTTGGCTTCCCCGACGCCGTCTTGCGAGAAGACAGAGTTGAAAATCAATGAAAAGCCGCATCCCATTGCGGCGAGCACATGCAGCTTTTTACGGCGTGACAAGGGGTTTTTTCGTCGTGAAGACAGGCGGACTTTCTTCATTGCACATCTTTCCCAGTATTGACGGCAAAATGTCATATTTCGGCGTCAAGGCACGCTGCGCAACCACAACCTGCCTCGAATTGCTTCGCCCCGTGCCAAACGAACGCATATGGTGAGAGATGCAATCGCTCGCAATGAGGCCTGACGCGCAACAGTCTATTCTGAGAAATTTCGTTTTTGCCGCCGATTTCTCATACCTTGGGTCCAAAAAATGCGATACTTTCGGCGGAGACCTTAACCTACCGCGGGATGATTTGCAATCAGCCTGACGTCGTCGCAAACCTGCGGCAGGCGCCGTGTTCAGGCACTGCCGCACCGAAGCCGCTCGCCTGCCGCGACGCGAGGCCGACGAGCGGTTCGCAGGTTTGGAAAACGCCGACCGGAAGAGACCGTCAACCGGAAAATTCGGTGCGGCGCAGCCGCCTTTCCTCCGGGCCCGCGCCGCGTTTGGAGAGCTTGACGAGATCGGCGAGATCGTCGCTTCCCGCCCGCACCTGACAGCCGGAAAGCCCGTCAAGAAAGCCGTCGGCGAAAGCCGCGGCTATTTCGACGGAGAGGGCGACGTCGGTCCATTCCGTGCGCCCGGCGTGCATCGCCATGGCCGCCGTCATGTCCGTGCGGACGACCCCGGGGGCGAGTTCCAAGACGGCGATCCCCCGTTCGCGGCCGGCCTCCGCCAGGCAGCCGCCCAGCCGCATGAGCGCCGTTTTCGAGACGTAGTATCCCGACGCCCGCGCGCTGTCCTTGACCGCCGCGCCGGAGGAAATGTCGAGGATGCGCCCGCCGCCGGCCGCGATCATCGCGGGGACGGTCCTGCGCTGAATGAGAAAGGGCGCGCGCACGTTGACCTGCTGCGTGCGCCACCACTCCTGGGGGTCGGCTTCCCACGGAAGGGCCTCGCCGCCGGAGACACCCGCGCAATTGACGACCATGTCGACCGGGCCGTCGGCGAGGACGACGTCGAGCATCGCTTCGACGTCGCGCACCTTGGAGAGGTCGGCCCCCACCGTGCACACCCGCGCGCCGCGAGCCTCACATTCGCCCGCGGACGCCGCGAGGCTCGGAACCTTTCGGGCTACGAGCACGAGCTTGCGGCCGGGGGCGGCCAGCCCTTCGGCGAGGGCGCGGCCGATGCCCCGGGAGGCTCCGGTGACGAGGATCCGTTCGCTCGGCTTCACGCTCTCAGCTCCGCCCCGCTCTTGCGCGCTGCCTTGACGATGCGCTTGCGCAGGCCGGCAGTCTCTTCGGCGGTCAGGGTGTGGTCGCTTCGGAAACGCAGAGCGAAGGCGAGAGACTTCTTGCCCTCGCCCACCTGGTCGCCCGTGTAGACGTCGAAGAGCACCGCGCTTTCGAGCAGGTCTCCGGCGGCTTTGCGGATGACGTTCTCGATCTCAGCGGCCGTGACGTCGGAGTCGACGACGAGGGCGATGTCCTCTTTCGCCGGCGGGGCGGTGGTCACCGGCCTCACCTCGAGCGGCGCGGCGCTCGACGTCGCCTTGCCGCCCTCCGCGCCCGTGAGGGCGTCCATGTCGATTTCGAAGGCGACCGATCGGGCTGGCAGCCCCCACGCCTTGCACACGGCGGGCGCGAGTTCGCCGGCGTAGCCGACGGTCCGCCCGTCTTTCGACTGGATGCGCGCGCACCGGCCGGGATGCCAAGGGGCGCACTCAGCGGCGACGGCGACCACGCCGACCCCGGCGGAGGCGGCGACGCTGAATGCCGCCTCAATCGCATCCCTCCAGTCCCAGGGTTCAGGCGTATAGCCGTAGGCGGCCGGCGTCTTCGGACCGCAGGCGACGCCGGCGGCGTGATGGGGCTGGGAGGGGATCGCGCAATGGAGGGCTTTCAATTCGGCGTCGCTCGGCCTTGCGCCGACGCCCGCAGGGGCGGCGGGAACGAGGTTGCCGGGCCGCGTGACGAGCCCCTGCTCGAAAACTGCGACGGACGGATTGGAGCGGGAGACGTTCAGCCGGGCGGTCTCAAGCAGGGAGTCGAGGATCGAGCTGCGCAGGTACGGAGCGTCCTCCTGCAGCGGGTTGGCGAGCCGGAGCAGACGGCGGCGCTCGTCGCCCGCGGCGATTCCCTGCCGTTCGAGCGCGTCTGCCGAGATGAACGGATAGGACAGCACCTGGACCCAGCCCTGCTCGGCGAGGCTCCTCGCAGCGTCCCGCCGCGCCCGCTGAGCCGCCGTGGTCCCACGGCCGACGTTCGCGCGGGGCAGCCGAACGGGAATCTCGTCGTAGCCGACGAGCCGGGCCACTTCCTCGACGAAATGGGCGGGGCCGACGAGGTCGGGCCGCCACGTCGGCGGAGTGACCCGCACTGTCTTTCCCCCGACTTTCAAAGCGCCGCTCCCGGATTCTTCGGCGGCGCCAGAGCCACCGCCAGAGCCGTTGCCCGCGGGCGCAGGGCGATCCGCGCTCGGTTCGTCGGATGCGCCGGAGGCGCCGTCCCCGGGGACTTCGACCTTGCAGCCGATCTCCCTCAGGACGTCGATGATGCGCTCGTCGGAAAGGCCAAGCCCGGTCAGCCGCTCCACCTCCGACAGCCGGAAATCTTGCGCTTCGGGCGCAGAGAAAGTCCGCAGGTCGAAAACCTTGTCGCCGGCCGTGCCGCCGCCGTACTCGACGAGCAAATCCACGACATTCTGGGCGGCCACCGGCGGCAGCTCGGGGTCAGCGCCTCGCTCGAAGCGCTTGGAGGCCTCGCTCGCCAGCTTGTGGCGGCGGGCCGACCTCGCGATGGAGACCGGATCGAAATGCGCGGCCTCGATCAGCACGTTGACGGTTTCGTCCGTGATCTCGGTGTCCGCGCCGCCCATGACGCCGGCTATTCCGAGGACGCGCTCGGCGGCGTCGTCGGTGATGAGGAGGTCCTCGGGGTCGAGGGTGCGTTCGACGTCGTCGAGCGTCGTGTGCCTCTCCCCCGCCCTCGCGCGGCGAACGACGATCGGCCCGCGCATTTTGTCGAGGTCGTAGGCGTGCAGAGGCTGGCCGAGGTCGAGCATGACGTAGTTCGTCGCGTCCACTGCCAGGGAGATCGGCCGCATTCCGGCGGCCGTCAATCTGTCGCGCAGCCATTTGGGGCTCTCGGCCTTCGGGTCGATCCCTCTGACGATGCGCGTGACGAAGCGGTCGCATCCGACGTTGCCGTGAATCGGGGACTCGTCGCGCACCTCGACGGCGAATCCGTTCTCCGTGCCCGAAGGGATCGAATCGGCTTTTTCTGCCGGATCGAGGAAGTTCTGGCGGCTTTCGGGCAGTCCCCGGTCGGTGAACGCGGCGCCCGTCGAGTGGTGGTACTCCCGCGCCACGCCCCGCATGGAGAAACAGTAGCCGCGGTCGGGGGTGATTTTGATTTCCAGCGTCTCCCCGCCGATTCCTAGGTAGGGCAGAACGTCACAGCCGACGCCGGGAAGCTCCTTGGCGGCCTCCTCGTCCCCCGCGGCGGCGAGGACGATGATCCCGTCGTGGTCCTCGCCCAGCCCGAGCTCGAGCGCCGAGCAGATCATCCCGTCAGAGAGATGCCCGTACGTTTTACGCGCCGAGATGGCGAAGCCTCCGGGAAGGACCGCCCCGGGCAGTGAGACGACGACGTAGTCGCCGACGTCGAAATTGTGCGCGCCGCAGATAATTCCGCGCGAGGGAAGGTCGCTCGGCTCCTTGCCTGTTCCGGGGGCGTCGTTGTGCTCGCCGACGTCGACCCGGCAGTAGTTGACGACCTTGCCGTTCTTCTGCTTTTCGGGGCTGCGGGCAAGCACTTTGCCGACGACGACGGGCCCGGTGACCTCCGCGGAGTGGATCGTCTCCTCTTCCAGTCCGACCTTGACGAGCGCCGCAGCCAGTTCCTGAGCCGTCAGGCCTTCGGGAATCTCGACGTGCTCGGCAATCCATTGCGTGGGTACGAGCGGCATCTCAATTGCCCCTTCCTGTGGTTCCGAACTGGAGGGAGAAGCGCACGTCTCCCTCGACTATGTCGCGCATGTCGGCGATTCCGTGGCGGAACATGAGGGTGCGCTCCAAGCCCATGCCGAAGGCGAATCCGGTGTACTCGTCGGGGTCGATCCCGGCGTTGCGCAGAACCTCCGGGTTGACCATGCCGCAGCCTCCCCACTCGATCCAGCCGGCGCCGCCCTTCTTTTGCGGGAACCACAGGTCCATCTCGGCGCTCGGTTCGGTGAACGGGAAAAACGACGGCCGCAGGCGCGTCCTGGCCTCGGGGCCGAACATCGCCCGGGCGAAATGGTCGAGCGTGCCCGGGCAAGGTGTTTCGAACGGACGCGCTGGACGCGACGC
>CAJPTB010000068.1 GCA_905373325.1 uncultured Ancrocorticia sp. | reverse complement strand
TCCAGGAACCGCGTGCACAAGCCGATCTGGGACCGCGTACACAAGTTTCCTGCGTGTAGGGGCTCATCCGTCCGCAGCGTGGGTATTCATAAGGAGCAACTCGATGGAGAGCAAATGGAATCCATCGCTGAGTCGGCACAAAGAGTCTAGTCGACGCGGCGGGTGGCTGCGACTGATTCCTGCCAACGGGTTGCGACTGATTCCCATGAATGAACGGGGCCTTTTGCGCGGCGCACACCGTCTCAAAGGCATACGCAGCCTGAGCGAGTTGCGGAGCTTCGGCAGGCCGCGGCGCTCAGGCAGGTCGAGTCGCTTCGTTTGCTCGGGGCGTATGGGCGGGTCAGGTCCTTTGGGTGTTCGCCGTCGTCGAGGCGACTACGGTCTTTGCCGCGCCGACTCTCAAGAACGGAAAGGCATGGAATGAGCTTCGAAGAAAGCGTCGTTTATCAGATTTACCCCAAATCTTTCAAGGATTCGACGGGGACGGGGGTCGGTGACCTTCGCGGAATCATCGAGAAGGTCCCCTACATCGCTTCACTGGGGGTCGACTACGTCTGGTTCAGTCCGTTCTTCCCGTCGCCTCAGCGCGACAACGGCTACGACATCTCCGACTACTGCGACATCGACCCGGCGATGGGAACGATGGAGGACTTCGACGAGCTTGTCGGCGCCTTGGGACGCCACGGCATAGGCGTGATGCTTGACATGGTTCTCAATCACACGTCCACGGACCACGAGTGGTTTCAACGCGCTTTGGCCGGTGAAAAAAAGTACCAAGATTACTACTACATTCGCCCGCCGAAGGCCGACGGCTCCCTTCCAACCAATTGGGTCTCCAAGTTCGGCGGACCGGCGTGGGCGCCCTTTGGCGACACCGGTGACTATTACCTTCACCTTTACGATCTCACCCAGGCCGATCTGGACTGGCACAATCCGGAGGTGCGGGCCGAGCTCATCGACGTCGTCAACTTTTGGCGCAGTCGCGGCGTGCACGGTTTCCGCTTCGACGTCATCAACGTCATCGGGAAAGACGCAGAGCTTCTCGACGCGCCCGCGGGAAGCGACGATCGGAAGATGTACACGGACGGCCCTGACGTTCACGCCTACCTTCGCGAGCTCAACGAATCCAGCTTCGGGCGCGACGCCGACTCGATAACGGTGGGCGAGATGTCCTCCACGAGCGTCGAGGCGTGCGTCGGCTACTCGAATCCGCGCAACCGCGAACTCAACATGGTTTTCAGCTTCCACCATCTCAAAGTCGATTACAAGGACGGCGAGAAGTGGACGTCCATGCCTTTCGACATGGGTGCGCTCAAGCGCGTCCTCAACGAATGGGCCGTGGGCATGCAGGAAGGGGAAGGTTGGAACGCGCTGTTCTGGAACAACCACGACCAGCCGCGCGCCATCAACCGATTCGGTGATCCGGGACGCTACCGCGTCGAGTCCGCGACCATGCTCGCGACCGTCATCCACCTCCTGCGGGGAACGCCGTTCGTCTACATGGGCGAGGAAATCGGCATGACCGATCCCGGCTACACCCAAATATCGGATTACGTCGATGTCGAGGCGCACAACGCGTACGCCGAGCTCGTCGAGTCCGGCTGCAGCGAACAGGAGGCATTCGCGATTGTCCGCGGGAAAGCGCGTGACAATGCCCGAACCCCCATGCAGTGGGATTCGAGCGAAGGCGCCGGGTTCACTGCCGGGGCGCCCTGGCTGCGTCCCACCGGTCAGGATCGAATCAACGTCGAGGAGGAAGAGTCTGCGGGCCGAATTCTCCCGTACTATCGGCGCCTCATCGCCCTCCGCAAGGAATGCGCGGTCGTCTCCCGCGGCACGTACGAACCGTACGCCATGGATCACGCCGACGTATACGCGTACATTCGCGAGCACGAAGGGCAGAGGCTGCTGGTTCTCACGAATTTTCGCCCGTGGGCGACGGAGATCGCCATCCCCGAAGAATTCCTCGGCGGCGAGGTTCTGATCTCGAACTATTCGCAGAACGGCGTTGAATCGCGGCCCGGTTCGCCTTCGACGCCGGACTCGCGGCCCGATCTCGACTCGGCGTCCGGTTCCGGCCCGGCGCCTGAACCCGGTTCGGCGGACGACGTCGAACCGACGTTGACCCTGCGCCCGTACGAGGCGTTGGCGATTCTCATACACACAGACCCGCTCGGCGAGTAAACCGCTCGGCGAGCGAACACAGACGGCCGATGAGCGAGCCCATGTGCGGGCCGAGCGAGCCGAGGCGGACGTCAAGGCGTCCATGCGAGGCAAGCAAGGCGGCACAGGCGAGCAACGGTCGGCGCACCCGATGAGTGCGCGGAACCGTCAGGGACCGCGCCCCCGCGTTGCCTTGGAGGCGGCGCAGTCAACAACACGCAAAACGCATATCCTCACTGCACTTGGCTTTGAAAGGAGCCTCATGTCTGACATCCCCGCTTCAGGCATTCCGATCGTTTCACCTCTCACTGGCGAAGTGATCGAATTGCCCGATGTTCCCGATCCCGTTTTCTCCTCGAAGGTGATGGGCGAGGGTTTTGGAATCAAACCTTTGATTGGCGAAGTGCTTGCGCCGGCCGACGCCGAAGTCGTCATGGTCGCCGAAACCCAGCATGCCGTCGCCTTCAAGATGGACTCGGGGCTGGAGATTCTCCTGCACCTGGGGATCAACACGGTGGAGCTCAAAGGCGGTCCTTTCCATCTCAATGTGAGCGCCGGCGACAGAGTGCGCGCGGGCGAGGCCATCGGGACGATGGACCTCGCAGGCATAGCTGCGGCGGGAAAGAAGACGGAGTCCGTCCTGGTTTTCACCAACGGGGACGAGTGCCTCGCCTCTTTGGATGTCAAGACGGGCCTGGCAGACGCAGGCGGTGAGGCAGCGCGTGTCACGCTCAAAGGAGCTGCCGCAAAAGCCCAGGCGAGGGCAAAAACCGCTCGGGTGGGAGCGGATGACTCCTCCGACGGGACCGACGTCGCCGCTCACACGGCGAACGGCTCAGCCTCGCCCGGCGCTATGGCTCCCAAAACCGAAGGGACCAATCCCATGAAAAACAACGGCTTGAGTGGCCCAAACAAACGCAAAGGAAAGAAGAAGGCGGCGTCGGCCGAAGAGCATGCCCAGCTCGACGCGGCTGCCCGCAACATTGTTGAAGGAGTCGGCGGGGCGGGCAACGTCCGCAAGGTGATCCACTGCATCACTCGCCTGCGCTTCTATCTCAAGGACGAGGCGTTGGCGGACGACTCGGCGGTCATCGACATCGACGAAGTGATCGACGTCGCGAGGGCCGCCGGACAGTACCAGGTGGTCATCGGCCCGAAGGTCGGCCAGGTCTATGAATCGATTGTCAAGCTCCTCCCTCGCAACTCTGAAGATGACGTGCTCGGAGGCGAAGAGGAGAGGGAGCGCCCGACGACGCCGTTCGGCTGGGTCAAGTACGGCTTCAGCTCGCTGATCGGCGTCATCACGGGATCGATGATTCCGATCATCGGCGTGCTCGCCGCCGCCGGCATCTTGGGCGGACTTCTCACGCTGTGCACGGAACTCGAACTCATTGACAAGAACAGCGACACCAAGATACTGATCGGCGCAATGGCGTCGGCCGTATTCCACTTCCTTCCGATCATCGTCGGTTTCACGGCGGCGAGGAGACTGGGCGCCAACCCGATCATCGTGGCCATTATCGGCGGAGTGCTGTGCTTTCCGGCGCTGGTCACTCTATCGGATCCCACACGGATCAACCTGCCTGCAGACCAACATCCTTACCACGTGGTCGCTCGCCTTGGCGGCATTGAGTTCAATGCGGAGTTCTTTGGCATTCCGGTGGCGTTGCCCACTGGAGAGAAAGGCATGGCCTACACCTCCACGATTTTCCCCATCATCATCGCGGCCTGGCTGGCTTCAAAACTTGAGCCGTGGTTGAAGCGCTGGATTCCCGCCGTCATCCATTCGATGTTCGCTCCGTTGGTGGAGATCTTTGTCGTCTCTTCCCTCGTGCTTGTAGTTTTCGGCCCTCTTGTCATGATTCTTTCGGGCTTCATCACCAACGGGATCAATTCGATTATCGACTACAACTACATTGTTGCGGGACTCGTCATCGGCGGTTTGTACCAAACGCTTGTGATATTCGGCCTGCATTGGGCCGTCATTCCCGTCATCGCAGCGCAGCTGTCGAACGGCTCCGAAAGCTCGCGAATCAACGCCATCGTCTCCGTCACGATGATCGCCCAGGGGGCTGGAGCCCTCGCCATCTGGGTGAAGTCCAAGAACCCGCGCATCAAGCAGATAGCCGGGCCGGCGACGATATCCGCGATGTGCGGCGTCACCGAACCTGCGATGTACGGCCTCAACCTCAAATATGGACGGGCCTTCATCACCGCCTCGATCGGCGGAGCCGTCGGAGGACTGGTGACTGGCCTCCTCAATGTCAACATGTGGGGATTCGTCGGAGCGTTCATCGGTTTCCCGTCGTTCATCAACAAACACTCGGGAGAAATCGATGCCAGCTTCACCGGATTCTGGATCGCGTCTCTGGTGACTTTGGTTGTGGGTTTCTTGCTCACCTACCTCTTCGGATTCAAGGACTCCGATCTGGAAACCGAGCGGAAGGTGGAGAAGGTTCGGCTCGGCAGGCGCGAGCCAGTCGCGAACTGACGTCGGTCGGTGCCACCATGCGCTCCGCTTCAAACAACTGAACAAATCAAGGCTGGGCCGCGCGGTTGGGTGCCGCGCGGCCCAGCTGCACGTTCTAGTGCCGCCGTGCGCTGATTTCGGCTTTAAGCGAGTCCGATACGTCGCTCCGCTCTCAGTGGGACCGCCGTTGCAGGGCCGCGTCGCCGATCAGATGGATGCCGGCAGCCGCCGGGCCGTCGTGTTGAACTCGAAGCCTATAGGCGAATGTCGCGAAACGGTGTACTCGAACAGCAAACCGTTGGTGTCGAAGGTCGATGACGTCACAGCGACGATGCAGCCCAAGCCTCCCAGGTGGAGGAGTTCGACGTCGTCCTCGGTCGCGGGCTCCACGGTGACGGTTCGCGTGGCGCTGCCGACCGTCACTCCGAGCTCGTGTTCGAGGTGCGCGTATATGGAGCTCTCGACGATGGTTCTGTTGAGGCTGGGGACGATCGATTTGAGGAAGACGTTCTCATCGAGAATGAGCGGCACGTCATTGAGCAGCCTCAAGCGGCGCAGACGAAGAATAACCTCGCCCACCGCCATGCCGCTTCGTTTCGCCAGCTCTCGGTCCACGTAGCCTTCCTCCAGGGAGAGCATGCGGGTGCTCAAAGAGAAACCGTTGCGGTCGGCCGCCTCCTTGAGGGATTCGATTCCTCCCAAGAGGAAGGTCGACGGCGGCCGCGACGGGATGGGCCGACGCCGATAGATCACCTGGACGCCGCGTCCCTGCATGGTCAGGATGTGGCCTTGGCCGGCCAGAAGGGCGAGTGCCTTGCGGACGGTGTTGCGCGTGCATGAGAATTCGAGCGCCAAAGCGTTCTCCGAAGGCAACAGGCTCAGAAACTTGTACTCTCCCTGTTCAATCCTGTGCCGCAGGATCTGGAAGATGACATCGTACTTCGGATCGGCCACTAATCAAACTTTCCTTGTCTGTCGTAATCTCGAATCTGAACGGCCCCCGCGAGGCGGCTTCGCGGCATTCGCCTTCGACGTCGCGTTTACGGAAACCGGAACCGATTTTATCAGGCGGAGGACGCGCAATGGCGAATGACGAGCTTAGAAAACGACACTGGGACTGTTAAAGAGAAGAGGGTGAACTTCTTGACTCTAAACAAAGCGGAAAAGCACGTAGGGAAAGATGAAGCGCATAGGAACGTAGGAGCGACTTTCGCGCTGCGTGACGGCGTTTGCAAAACGCGAGACGCCCTTGAAGCGTATGTGCCTGTCCAGTAGTCTGGCCGCGAGAAGATGTCCTATTGAGCGTGACCTGGCGCTGGCTTCTCAGGCATCGGATCGGTTCGATGTCTCAGTCAAATTAATAGACGTTTAACCTTGGAGGGATGTCGGCATGTCCGCAGAATATCGCGATCTTCCAAAGCTTGTGGGTAAACTCAAGCTGGCGGCGATAGACGCCTATATGGTCAGCAAGAGTCGTTATAAGATAGACAAAAGGCGCAACGTGTACTATGACGTAGGAGACATCGGATCCCAGAGGGTGGAGGTGACTATTACACGGCCCGGCTCAAATGGCGAAGGCGGCGGTGTGATCGGGGTCTGCCGGAATGATGGAACCTTCCCTCAAGCCGGTAATTTTAATGATATTCGCGATGATATAGATGACATTGTGAAACCGTGGCTTGACCTGCCCAATCCCTATTCGGATAGTTTTAATGGAAAAATAAATGAATACAGGGAAAAGGTTGCGGCTGCCTTGTCGGAGACATCCATCGAGGGGCTCGATCCCACGACGAAAACGACAGATGTATCAACGGTCAAACTCCAAAGCTTCGACAAAATCGCCCCCGGTCGCATGAGAACCCTGCTGAAAGGCATGAACGACTACGCTCCCGCACTCGAAGGCAGTGCGTTCAACACGTTCCGTGCGACTTTCGTGACGTCGATGCCTTCTGTGATTGGTAATCTTGCGTTGTTGGCGCGTGTTCACGGCGAAACGCTTCTGGCGGAGCAGCATGGCGGCGACGGTCCCCGGAGGCGGGGCCGTTATGGCGGCGAGGGGCGCTGGGGGCGCCTTAGTTCCTTTGACTGTTCTTAAGGACGTTAGTGCACTGAAACACGATAAAACTGCGGGAAAAGCAACTTTTGAAGCGGACGATTTCGAAGAAATGATGAAAGAGTTTAAGAGGGCTTTCGAGGAAATCGGCGACGACTTCAAAACCGCCGAAGAGGCTGTTGATGAGAACTTACGTCACAATATGAAGTTGGTGTTGGAAGACAGGGCGCGTCATGGATACACAGACACTTTCTTCCATTTGACGCCGGCGCCCATCCAAGACGCCGCCGGGGCGACCCGAATGGATGAGAACGCGGTCAATCAGATGACTGTGGGCGACGGAGCAACGGGTGGTTACATGTCCCAAATAGCCGCGGAGCTCGAAAAAGCGGCCAAAGCGTTGACCGGCATTTCAATGGTGGATCTCGTTAGGCGCAAACATAATATTGGAATGGGCCCGACGGGGCCTGGCGGAGCGTTTGCCGAGCTTCGCCAAGTGCTCTATGAGCTGCTTCAAGATCTTCGGTGGAAAGTCGATGAAGGGAACGTCAACCTCCGGGCTGCTATGCGAGATTTTCAGGAGAGCGACGCGAGTTCGCAGAAGGCTTTGGACGCGGTTGCGAGCAACATCGCGCAGGGGAGCGGGGTGGACCCCTGGGACCATAAGAAGCAGAAGGAAGAGAACTTGCGGCCCCACAGCAACGGCAACGTCTAAGCGCCAGGCTGCGGCGCCGTCCGGCGGGCGAGGCGTCTGTGCTGTGAGGCGGCGAGCAGGCTGGTGGGCGGCGACGTCTTACCGACACCGGAAACGTCAAGCCGGCATATGACGCGATGCATTTCGCAACACGCCCGCCCTTCGGCTTGACCGCGGAGTTTTCGAATTAGACTCAAAGCTCACGACGACCTCCGATCCACGACTCCGCGGGAGGGGAATATGAGCGCGAAAAAACGATTGACGACGAGCGCCGCCGCAGCTGCGGCATGCATGCTGCTGGCCCAGACCGCCCCGGCGAACGCCGCGCAGACCGTCCAAAATCCGGCGGGCCTTCGCGGTGGAATCGTCGCGGACGGAACCGGCCGGGGCGGCGGAGGGGACGATTCCCCGTCGCCCGCCGGGTCTGACGGGGCGGCTGCCGAGCCCGGCGCTGGCGGCCCGAGTCCCACTGACGTCGGAGGCTCGCCGACGCCGTCGGGCGACTCCTTCGATCTGACCGTCATGGCCACCACCGACGTCCACGGACACGCATACAACTGGGACTATTTCCGCGATCAGCCCTATCCGCAGGGAAGGGTTCGCAAGCTCGGCATGGCGCGGGCCGCCACGATCATCGAGAACGCCCGGAAGTCCAAGCCGAAAGGGTCCGTGCTGGTCGTCGACAACGGCGACGCAATTCAGGGGACGCCGCTGACTTACGTGGCCGCGAAGCGTCCGCAGCTGTTGCAGGGGAGAACGCACCCCATGGCGGAAGCCTTCAACGACGTCGGATACGACGCTCAGGCGTTGGGAAACCACGAATTCAACTACGGGCTCGACGTCCTCAGAAACTACGGCGCCCAGCTGAAGGCGCCCCTTTTGGGGGCCAACGTCGTCAAAGCCGGCACGGAGACGCCGGCTTTCACGCCCTACACCCTCATCGACCGCACCATCGGCGGGAAGAGGGTCAAAATCGGAGTGGTCGGGCTCGTCACTCCGGGCGTGCGCGTGTGGGACAGGGCCGTCGTCGACGGCAAACTCGAGTTTCGCGACCCGGTTGTGACGGCGCAAAAGTACGTGCCCCAGATGAAGGCGCGGGGCGCCGACGT
>CAJPTB010000067.1 GCA_905373325.1 uncultured Ancrocorticia sp. | reverse complement strand
GACGGCGGCGACGGTTGTTCCGTGCTGGCGGGCGATTCCGCTGAGCGTCTCGCCCCGCTGGACGGTGTGGGAAAGCGAGCCTGAAGGCTCCGCGGGGAGGGGAGCCTTCAGAGCCCCGGGGATCGCCGGAATCGTCAGGAGCTGCCCCGTTCGAATGGGGCCGGCCAGTTTGTTGGCCTGTGCGATCGCCGTCGGCGAGACTCCCGTTCGCTTCGCCACCGTCTCAAGGGTGTCGTGCGAAGCCGCGCGATACGTCAGAGACGGCGCCTTCGTGCCGAGTTTCGCGGGATGGGCGACGGCCTCGACTTTGGCCGACGTGCTCGAATCGGCTGCCGCCGGCGCCATTCCGCCTACTGCGGCTGTTGCGGCGACGGCCACGCTGAGCTGAGCGCGCAAGGACATGTGTGCCTCCAAAATGTCGTGTGCGTACAGCGATGAAAGTGACAAAAGATATGTCCTGATTCATCTGTGCTTAAAGTGCCATATGTGACAATAGTGGTTGTTGGGGGTCGCGCGCCACATGGGAGGCGAATTTGGGCTAGATTTGTGCGCGTGACCACTACTCCTGAGACATGGCTCTCTGTCCCCGAGGCCGCCGAGGCTCTGGGCGTTGCCCAACGGGATGTGAGGAATATGCTCGCCGACCGGCGGATCCTCGCGATTCGCAGGGGAGAGTCGGCCGCTCTCGCGATCTCTTCTCTGACGCTGGTCGACGAAGGCGGGAAAGCCGCCGTCCTCCCGTCGCTTCACGGCACGCTGACGGCCCTTTCCGACGCCGGCTGCAGCGACGAAGAGGCGTGGCGGTGGCTGACCGCGGCGAACGACGAACTTGGCGAGCGCCCGATCGACGCCTTGCGGGCCGGACGCGTGCACGCCGTGCGCAGGGCCGCCGCGACTCTCGCGTTCTGAAGGCGGTCCGCTGCTTCACCCCGCGCCCGGTTTGGGGGGCGCGCTGCGCCCCGCGGAGGGTCGCCCTCAGGCGTGGGGGAGGCTGCTTCAGCTGACGCAGCAAATCCGAGAAGTCAGCACGTCGCCCTCAGGCGCGGGGGAGGCTGCGCGGAAGGGCTACGAGTCGCGCCCGATCAGTTCGAAGACGAGGGATTCGGCCATGGCCAGTCCGCCCGCGAGCGCAAGGCCGGAATCGCGGAGCGCGTCCAGAGCGGCCAAGGCCGCCGATTCGCGACGCCGGATCATGTCTTCGTGCGCGCTGCGGGCTCCCGATGCGATCCCGGCCTCCTGAATCCAGCGGGCGTCGTCGGGCTCGATCCGTCTTCCGAGGAGCCCGACGAGGCGGCGGCGGTCGGCGTCGTCCAGGCGTTCGAGCATAAGCGCCAGGAGAACGGTCCGCTTGCCTTGGGCGATGTCGCCGCACACCGGTTTGCCCGTCGCCTCCTCGTTTCCGAAGACCCCGAGATCGTCGTCACGGAGCTGGAACGCCTCGCCCAGAGGCGCGCCTACCCGTTCTAGCAGATCGAGGACGTCCCCGGAGGCCCCGGCCAGCAGGGCGCCGATGCGCAGCGGAAACACCACGGAGTACCGCGCGCTTTTGTGGGCGACGACGGAGAGGGCCGCGCCGACTGCGTCGGCGGCAGGCGGGGCGTTTTCCGCCCTGATGTCGAGGTACTGGCCGAAGGCGACCTCGGTGGTCATGCGGGCGAAGGCGCGCAGGGCCGCCCGGCTCGCGCGGGAGCCGACCTGTGCGCAGGCGTCCGCGAAGGCTTCCGTCGACAGCGACAGAAGGAAGTCGCCCAGAAGAATCGCCGAGGACGCGCCGAAATGCGTGTGGTTGCCGCTCCATCCGCTGTTTAAGTGCAGCCGGGCCAGAGCGACGTGGGCGGAGGGCTGGGAGCGCCTCGTCGAAGCGGCGTCGAGGATGTCGTCGTGGATCAAAGCCGAGGTTTGATAGAGCTCTGCCGCGGCGCCCGCGGAAATCGCCGGCTCGCGGTCTTCGGCGGTCGCGCAGGCGTAGCCGGCGGCGAGAAGGGCGGCGCGCGTGCGCTTGCCTCCGGAGAGCAGGCGGCGGGCGGGATCGAGGAACTCGCCCAAGCTTTCGGCGTCGCCCGGGAAATCGATCAACTCGCGCGCTCGGTCGAGGTAGGCGTGCGCCCGCGCCGAGACATCCTCGCGCAGCTCCTCCAACGCGGACTTCTCGCTCATGCGCACAGTTTAACCCGCCGGCCCGTCCAGACCGACGGATCCCCCAACCCGCCTGCCCGCAGAGGCCCGCCGCGCTCCGCTCTGCCTTCGGCAAGAGCGCGCATTCCGCTCGCAGGCCCCGGTGTTCGAAGAAGGTCTCCTCTTTGCCGATCGACGAACGTGCGCTCCGCTCATCGGGCCTCGGCCGGCGAGCCGGTCCACAGGGCTCTTTCGCGTCCGATCCCTTCACAGGCGGTGCACGTGGGCGAACGCGCACGGGCCGCGAGGGGTCTAATCGGCGCATGGTCACCGTCACAACCCCCGAAGAGGCGCTCGTCCTCGTCCCCCATATCCTCGGCTACCGCCCGACCTCGACTTTCGTCATGTGCGGACTCGACTCGCATTGCACCGACGCCGCCGGAATCGGCTCGTGCGTGGGGCCCATCGTGCATCTTGACTATCGGAACGAGCCGCTGTCCGCAGACCACGGCAGATTCCTCGCCCAGGTGACGCGTCGGCACGACGTGACGATCGCCGTTCTCGTCCTTTACTGCCAAAGCTTGAGTGAGCTGGACGTCGGCGGCTTGGCGCAGCGGATCGCGCTCATGCACTCGATGATCTCTCACGCGCAGCGTCCGGGGGCGGCGCTGTTTTCCTTCGCCGTGGACGCCGAACGCTTCGTTCGCCTCGACGGCGGCCCACGGGTCGTGCGCGAGGTCCGCGAACTCGAATCCTGCGCGACGGCGGCCGAGCTTGTCTTCCAGGGAAGCGCCCCGGGGGCTGAGCAACCGGGAATGGCGCTGCCGGCCGTGGATCCGCGCATGCGCGCAGCGGCGAGAGCCGCCGCCGACGCCGCGATTGCCTCAGGCAGGGGCGAGACCGCCGCCCAGACCCTGTGGGATCTCTTCGACGCCGCGCAGGCGCACAGCGTCCTCTTCCGAGGAAACGTCCTCAGCCACGGGTCAGAGGGGGTCGAAGGCTGCGCGCAAGACTCGGCGGGAGCGAACGCCGGCGTCGGTCGGCTCGGGTCTGGAGAGAGCCTCGCCCGAGCCGTGGGGCAGGCGAGCGCTTCTCTCACCGTCCCCCTCAACCGGGACGCCGCCTTGGCATGGGGCTTGGAGCCCAGCCTGCGACGCGGCGGCGATGCGGACGCGCAGGCGGTCGCCGAAATCCTTGCGGAAGCCGTATGCAGGCCTCCCTCCATTTCTCGGCTGAAAACCGCCTGCAGGGTGCTTGACCTCGTCGCGGCGTACGACTGCCGCGGATCGGTCGACGCTCTCGCCGCGAGCGCGTATCTGCACTGGTGGGCGTGCCTGAATTCGATTGCGGCCGACAGGGTGGAAAGAGCCCTGGGCAAAGATCCGGGGCACTCTTTGACGCGTCTCCTAGCGGACGCCCTCGCCTCGGGAATGATGGCGCCATGGTATTTCTACGCGCGGGGCGCTGCTTAAAGTGCAAACGATCCAAAGTCGATGAGCCCGGCTGCGCTGCTGTGCCCGTAGAGCCGCTTAGACGCCTGGACGTCCGGCTTCGCCCGAGATCCTGACCCGCGAGAGCCGTTTCAACGATGCCCGGCGCCGAAGCCTTCGTGCTGCTCGTCGCTTCGGCGCCGACCGTCGAAGGCGCCCCTGCGACGGTCGGCCTCGCTGTCGTCCCTCGCGTCCCCGCCTCGGCGCAGGCCGTCGTCTTCGCCGTGCTTTTCGACGAGTTCGGCCAACTTCTTCCTGTCGGGGAAGGTCGAAGGGTCGCTCGGGTCGATCGACTCCGCCTTCATGACCTGCTGCAGGCGCTTGATGCTCCTGTCGGCCATTCGTCCGAACTCAGGGTCGCGCAGCACTTCGTAGACGGATCGCTTGCCCTCGAGCATCTCTTTGGCTTTGCGCCGAATGTCCTCGCTTTCAGCGTTTTTGACGAGCCAGGTCAGGCTTTTGCGGTGGTTTGAATAGCGCTGTTCAGTCTCCCGCATGAATCCGTCGGTGAAAGGAGGAGGCGTGCGCGGGAAGCTGTCGGGGAGCGGCTCTTCCTTCTTGCCCTCGTCCATTTCCGTTTTCTCTTCTTCAGCCATGTCTGTTTTCCTTTCTTCGGCCGCGTCTGCTTCGTTTACTTACGGTTATGACTTCTTTTGCCCTTCCGTCATGATTCCTTCTGGTTTACTTCAGTGGTGGACACGCCTTGGAGCTCCCCTTTGGGAGACCCGGGAAGGCCGATGCCGAACATGGACGAACCGGATCCGTCGGCGACGCCAGGCGGCTGAGAGCCGAGCGTTTCGTCGCCTAAGGAGGGATTTGGCAACGCGGCATTCGTCGTCAGATTGATTTCCGTGTTTCTGCCCGTCGCGTGTGCTATCTGCAGACCTTTTATTGCCAGATCATGCGCGTCTATCCAGTCTGACAGTTTGTCGAGGTTCTTTCCCGCCGTGAGGGCTCCCATGCCAATGTCGTCGAGCGTTCCCCAACTTCTTGTTGATCTTCCTGCTGCGTTGAGGTACTTCCCGAAATCGAGAGCGTCTCCCAGCCTGCCCGTTCCTTGCCAGATGAGTTTTCCTATCTTTTCGAACAGCCCCGCCCTCAGCGTGCGGACGATGTCGGCGAGGCTGTCGAACCAGTCGAGAATGCGGCGCACCAACCCCAGTCCTCTGGGGATCTTTTCGAGGAGAGTGGGCCATCCGATGCCGCTCACGGCGGCGAGAACCGCCTCGGTCACCCAGTCGAGGAAGGTCGTCAGGAGCTGGCTGGCGATCATGTACTGGCCGTAGATCCGTTGGGCGGCGTCGTCGAAACCGGCGGAGGCCTCCTTCAGGTTGGCGCCAAGCGTCCGCACTCCGCCGGCGAGCTCCGTCATGTGGGCGTCGAAGTTCGCTGACGCGTTCCCTTCCCACATCCCTTGAGCCGTCATGTCCCTGGCTCGTTTGCCCAGCTCGTCGGCGAGCGCGTCGAAGGCCTCGCCGAGTTGCCCGTATGCACTGGCATGCTGTCCCGCCGCCTCGTAGTCTCCACTGAAAGGCTTAACGATGATCTTCATCGGGTCGAAGTTGAGGTACGAGAGGATCTTGAGCACCCAGTAGGACGGGCTGAGAAGGTCGAAGGCCTCGCCCATGAGGGTGTCGTCAAAGCGCTCGAATTCTTTGGCCGGCGGCGGCGAATCGAGAATGGACTGGGCTGTCATCGGCTTTCTCCCAGTGTCTGGTCGTATGCACGAGCATTGTCTTCGTCGGTCTTTTCGTAGTAATCGATCGCGCCTTCGACCTGGTTGCACGTGACGATGAGAACCGTGTGCAGCTGGTTGAAAGTGAGTTGAAGGTTGCTTGTCAGCTGGCGGCTCGCTTCGGCGACGGCGTTGTAAAGGCCGGCCGTCGGCAACGCGTTCTGCAAGCCGGGTGCGTAAGAATCGAGGTAGCTCTTTGCGGAGGAGGCCACCGCGGCCTCAGTTTCCTTCATGGCGTCATTCTGCGATCGGAGCCCTGAAGCATCGACAACAAACTGTGTCATCTCTATCCTTTGATCTTTTATTTACGTATGGATGCGTTCCTTCGTCGAACTCTCGTATCTTACGTTCTAGATTGTGGGAGAACGCCTGTTGACCTGCTTTTGGTCACGTCTCCCCGTGAATTCTCTTGAGTGCGAAAAGACATTCAGTCGGGAAACTGCGACACTCATGCTTGCAATTCGGTGGCTCCCAGTCGACGCCGCAACGGCGGTCGACGGCAACATGACTTTGCAGCGGAAGCGAATTCGGCGGACGCGCCGTCCGTCGAAGGCGCCCCTGCGGCGGTCGGCCTCGCTGTCATCCCTCGCGTCCCCGCCTCGGCGGGCAGGCGACGACCGCAGATCCGGCGTGGGCGCGGCTTCGCGAATTCGGCCGGTGCGCGGTAGCATCGAAGCGAAGAATGTGACGCGTCCCATTCAATGGAGGGAAGCGTCCGACAAGACGGTCCAATGGAGGGTCGAGGAGGTCTAATGGAGGAATTGCGTCCGAGCGCGCTGTTTGGCGAGCACGTCGCCGCCGGGGCGACTATGACGCCTTTCGCGGGCTGGAATATGCCGCTGAGGTACACGTCCGATCGCGAAGAACACCGGGCGGTCCGAGAATCGGTTGGGAAGTTCGACCTGTCCCACATGGGGCAGGTCGAGGTCGAGGGGCCTCAGGCGGCCGCCGTCCTTGACTACTCGCTGTGCACAAAGCCTTCCACCATGCCGGTGGGGCGGGCCCGCTATTCGATGATGCTCGCGCCGGACGGAGGGATCATCGACGATCTCATCGTCTACCGCCTGGGGGAGGCCAGGTACCTTGCCGTCCCGAACGGGGCCAACAGAATCACGGTGGTCGAAGAGCTGACTCGGCGCGGGCGCGAATGGTGCGCCAAGAACGAAGCGTCCGAAAGCCATTCCATCGTCGACCGCACCCTCGAACGGGCGCTCATAGCTGTGCAGGGGCCGGAGTCGCTCAAGGCCGTCGTCGCGCTGCTCGGCCCGGAGGACGCCGAACGCGTGACGGCTCTCGGGTACTATCGCGCCCTCGAAGCGAAGGTCGACGGCGTCCCCGCCATGATTGCGCGGACGGGGTACACGGGGGAGACGGGCTACGAAATCATGCTCCCCGCATCCGCCGCGCCCGACGTATGGCGGAAAATCGAGGCCAAAGCCTGCGGCCTGGCCTCTCGCGACACGCTTCGCCTCGAGGCTGGCATGCCGCTGTACGGCAACGAGCTTGGGCGCGACGTCGCCCCCGCGGATGCAGGGGCCGCGCGGCTGCCGGCGGACCACGAATTCGTCGGGGGCGTGGCCCTGGCCGAACGCGAACCGACGTGGGACCTTTACGCGCTCGTCGGCGAAGGCCGCCGCGCCGCCCGGGCGGGCAACACGGTGATGGGCGAGGGGCGCGAGGTCGGAAGGGTGACCTCGGGCGCGCTGTCGCCGACACTCGGATACCCCATTGCGCTCGCCCGCCTCGAACCGGGAATCGCCGAAGGCGCCGTTCTCGACGTCGACGTTCGAGGGACGCTGCAGCCTATGCGCGTGACAACCCTCCCGTTCTACAAGCGGTCAAGGTGAATCCGTCCGCGGCTGAGGCGGAAGCGCCTGGGGCGCGGGCGCCTCAAACGGCCCGGGAAGCCGGATTCGCCATAAGCGGGCGGCCGTCCGCAAATCAATCTGCCCGCAAATGATTCCGCCCGACAACCAATACGTCAGTTCCGTCCAACAACCAATACGTCCGAACAAAGGAGCCAAGATGTCATACCCCGACGACCGCCAGTACTCCGAAGACCACGAGTGGATATCCGCCGGAAGCCCCGCTCGCGTCGGCATCACCGAGTTCGCTGCCCGCGCGCTGGACGAGGCCGTGTACGTCGACCTTCCCGAGGTGGGAAGCGAGGTGACTGCGGGGCAGGCGTGCGGCGAGATCGAATCCGTGAAGTCGGTTTCCGACTTGGTCGCCCCCGCCGGCGGCAAGGTCGTGGCGGTCAATCAGGACGTCATCGACGACCCGAAGCTGGCCACGGACGACCCCCATGGAACGTGGCTTTACGAGATCGAGGTGGCCGAGCGGCCCGAGCTCATGGACAGCGCAGCCTACGAGGCGTTCGCTAAGGAGGCATGATGTCCTTCGCACGCCGACACGTCGGGACGCAGGGCGCCGACAGGCAGGCCATGCTTCAAAGCGCGGGGGCGAGCAGCCTCGACGAGCTCATGGCCAAGGCCCTTCCCTTTCCTGCGCCTCCGCCCAGCCAACTGCCGGAAGCCCTGAGCGAAGCCGAGGTCGCCGCCGAACTCGCCCGGCTCGCGTCGGCCAACAGGGTGACGACGTCGATGATCGGCCAGGGCTTTTACGACACCGTGGTCCCGGCCCCCGTCGTGCGCGACATTCTCTGCAATCCCTCGTGGTACACGGCCTACACGCCGTACCAGCCCGAGATCTCGCAGGGACGGCTCGAAGCCCTCCTCAATTTCCAAACGCTGACAACCGAGCTGACGGGAATGGACGTCGCGGGCGCGTCCCTTCTCGACGAGGCGTCCGCGGCCGCGGAGGCCGTCGCCCTCGCCGTGCGGTGCGCCAAGGGAAAGACGAAGGTCGCGGTCGATTCGGACGTCTTCGCCCACACCCGCGCGGTCATCGACACCCGCGCAGCGGCCCTCGGCCTTGAGATCGTCGACGTGGACGTCCTCGGCGGCGGCGACGTCGACGTCTCGGGGTGCGCGGGCCTGCTTGTCCAGTATCCGGCGGCTTCGGGCTCGATCGGCGACGTCGAACGCTGTCGGGAGCTTGCTCAGGCCGTTCACGCCGAGGGCGGAAGCTTCATCGTGATCGCCGACCTCCTGGCCCTTGCCCTCCTGACCCCGCCCGGCGACTTCGGGGCGGAC
>CAJPTB010000066.1 GCA_905373325.1 uncultured Ancrocorticia sp. | reverse complement strand
CAGGCGACGTGGGCCGTGGGCGCGCAGCTCATTCCGCCGATGATCTGCGAAAGGCCGTCGTCCAGGGGGCCGTTGATGGCCACGTGGAGGAGGTTGCGATGGCTTAGGCGCGCGCCCTTGGGAAGGCCGGTTGTGCCGGACGTGTAAATGATCGTGGCGAGGTCGTCGGCTGTGGTCGCGTCAATCCTCCGGTCGATCTCGGGATCGAGCGCGAGGGAGCCTTTGGCTGAGATCTTTTCGACGGCGTTCTCCTCGATGACGTGGATCGCCTCGAAATGGTCTAGCTCTGAAAGCAGGGGAGCGAGAACGTCGCGGATCTGGGGGGTCTCCGCAATCGCCATTCTGCACTGCGAGTCTTTGACGATCCATCTGGCCTGATCGGTCGAATCGGTTTCGTAAATGGGAATGAGCTGCGCGCCCACGGCCCACGTCGCCTGATCGAAAAGTGCGAACTCGTATCGTGAATGGCTCATGATCGCGATATGGTCGTTGGGTTCGACGCCGAGGGCGAGCAGACCGCGCGCGAGCGCGCGAACTTCGGCGTAAAACTGGCGCCATGTCACTGGAACCCAGGTGTTGATGGAGGATTTGCGCTCAAATACGATCTGTTCGGCGCGATCGTGTGCGTGATTGCGCATGACCCACGGAATGGACATCGATTCGGTGATCGTGATCTTTCCGGCGCGATAGGCGGCCCGGCGGCCGTCGATTTCGACAACGTTGCTCATAGCATCCTTTCTACCCATCAGTAGGATAGCGGACTGTCGGGAAGTTTGCTTCCAGCCTAGCGAAGATGAGGCTATTTGGCGGGCCCTTGCTTCTCAAGCCTTCTGTGCGGAGGCGGGCTTCTTAGGCTCTGGCGGGTCCAGCTGGTAGGAGACGACAGCCACCGGCGCATCGCCCTCCACCGAGCGGGCGCTGAGATCGCCGCGGACGTGCGCGGCTCGCACGAGATCGGCGTGCACCGCGTCAAGCCGGGCGCGGTCGGCGTCGGCCACCTCGATGGAGACCGCGGCGTACGTCGTGCGCTGGGAGACCTTGTTCTCCGACTTCACTTTCCGCAGTGCGGTCAAAGCCTCGCCCGCGACCCGCAGAATCTCGGCGTCCGCGCCCGCGGCCGCGGCGCGCAAGGGCTCCGAGCTCGGCCAAGCGGCGCGATGGACCGAGCCCGTGCGGAACCAGCTCCACACTTCCTCCGTGGCGTAGGGAATGAACGGCGCAAGGAGCCGCAGGAAAACGTCCACGGCCACGTTGAGGGCAACCCGTGCGGATCGCGCCGAAGGGTCGTCCGAGTAAGCGCGGTCCTTCACGAGCTCCAGATAATCGTCGCAGAAGGACCAGAAGCAGGACTCGGCAAGTTCGAGCGCGCGGGTGTGGTCGTAGGCGTCGAAGGAGGCGGTCGCCTCATCGACGACGTCGGCGAGGCCCGCGAGGACCGCGCGGTCCGCCGGCTCGGTCACGGCGGCGACGTCGACGTCCGCGGGCGCCCCCTCGCCGCCCATCGACAGGGCGAACTTCGAGGCGTTGAGAACTTTCATCGCCAGACGGCGCCCGATCTTCATCTGCTGTTCGTCGAAGGTCGCGTCCACGCCCAGGCGCGCGCTCGCGGCCCAGTAGCGCACCGCGTCCGACCCGTGCTTTTCGAGCAGGGCCATCGGGGTGACCACATTGCCCTTGGACTTGGACATCTTCTTCCGGTCGGGATCCAGGATCCACCCGGAGATCGCGGCGTGCCTCCAGGGGTTCTCCCCGAATTCCAGGTGGGCGCGCACCATCGAGGAGAAAAGCCACGTGCGGATGATGTCCTGGCCCTGCGGGCGCACGTCCATCGGGTAGACGCGCGAGAACAGGTCCTCGTCGGTCAGCCAGCCGCCCGCGATCTGGGGGCTGAGAGAGGACGTGGCCCACGTGTCCATGATGTCGATCTCGCCGACGAAGCCTCCCGGCTCGCCGCGCTGATCCTCGCTGAAGCCTTCGGGGACGTCCGACGAGGGGTCGACGGGCAGGCGCTCGACGTCGGGCACGATGACGTCGTCGTAGTCGACTTCCCCGGACTCGCGCACCCGATACCACAGCGGGATCGGCACGCCGAAAAAGCGCTGGCGGGAGATGAGCCAGTCGGTGTTGAGGCCGCCGACCCAGTTGTCGTAGCGCACGTGCATGAAATCGGGGTGGAAGGCGAGCTCGTTTCCGGCCGCGATGAGGTTCTCGCGCAGCTGCCTGCCGTTGGCTTCGGTGTGGTCGCGCCCGCCGTTGCGGATGTACCACTGGCGCGACGTGACGATCTCCAGCGGCTTGTCGCCCTTCTCAAAGAAATTCGTCATGCGGGAGGTGGGCTTGGGCTCGCCGAGCATCTCGCCGCTGTCGGTCAGCGCCTCGACGAGCGCCTTCCGGGCGGAGAAAGCCGTTTTCCCGGCCATGGCCTCGTAGGCGGCGACGCCGCGTTCGGACGCAATCCACTCCGGCGTCTGCGCGACGATGCGGCCGTCTTTGCCGAGCACCGAACGCATGGGCAGGTCCAGCTCGCGCCACCACACGACGTCGGTCAGATCGCCAAAGGTGCAGCACATGGCGATTCCCGCGCCCTTATCAGCTTCGGCCGCAGGGTGGGCGAGGACGGGAAGCTCGACGTCGAAGATCGGGGACGTCACGGTTGTGCCGAAGAGGTGGCTGTAACGTTCGTCGTCGGGGTGCGCGATGAGGGCGACGCAGGCGGGAAGCAGCTCCGGCCGCGTGGTTTCGATGACGACGTCGCCGCCCTCGCCGTGGAACGCGAGCGAGTGATAGGCGCCGGGGTATTCGCGGGCTTCCAGCTCCGCCTGGGCGACGGCCGTTTGGAAGGTCACGTCCCACAGCCCGGGAGCCTGAGCCTGATAGGCCTCGCCGCGTTCGAGGTTCCGCAGGAACCCAGCCTGGGCGATCTTCTGGGCCTTCGCTCCGATCGTCTGATAGTGCTGGCTCCAATCGACCGAGAGGCCCAGGTAGCGCCAGAGCGCCTCGAACTGCGCCTCGTCCTCCTCGGTCAGCTTCCAGCACAGCTCGATGAAATTGCGCCGCGAGATCGGCGCCTGGTCGGCGTATTTGATCGACTTGCCGTCGCCGCCGTCGTGGGGAGGGACGAAATCGGGGTCGTAGGGCAGCGACGGGTCGCAGCGCACGCCGTAGTAGTTCTGCACGCGCCGCTCGGTGGGCAGGCCGTTGTCGTCCCAGCCCATCGGGTAAAAGACCGACTTGCCGCGCATACGCTGGTAGCGCGCCATCGTGTCGGTGTGCGTGTAGGAAAAGACATGGCCCACGTGCAGAGAGCCGGACACGGTGGGCGGGGGAGTGTCGATCGAGTAGACGTTCTCGCGGGTCGCGGTGTGGTCGAAGGCGTACGTGCCGTCCTCTTGCCAGCGCCTTCCCCAGCGGTTTTCGAGGCTGGCCTTGCCGGGAACCTCCACGCGCTCGCGAAGCTCGCCCCCGAAATTGGCCGCCTTGAATTCGTCTGTCGATTTCGTCATAGGCTCTATTCTTCCATGAACGGTTGAACTTGGCGCATGTGAGGGCTCTAGCCGGTGCGCGTTGTTCGCCACGTCGCGAGAATCTCGAGGGGAGACGTTGTCGCGCTCTGGAGTGCGAGCATCGGAGGGCTTGTTAGTCTGACATCCGCACAAATAATCTAACATCCGCACAAATAATACGTCGATACAAGGGAGAAATGCATGGGCGAACCCGAAAGCGATCAGGCGATTGCCTTACGCGCTGCCGAATTTCTTCGCCAGCATCATAGAGAGGGTATAACCATTGCGGATCTTTCCGATCATCTCTCCTATAGCGCTTCCCATTTGACACGAGCTTTCACCCGTGCGGTAGGGGCTTCGCCCATCAAATACCTTGCTGCGTGGCGCTTTCACCGGGCGAAGCACCTGCTTGTCTCCGAAGGTCTCGGCGTGCTTGACGTGTGCCATGAGGTCGGTTTTACCTCGGTGGGAACGTTCACACGGCGGTTCGTCAGGGATGTGGGGCTTGCCCCGGCGCGATTGCGCCGTTCTGCCGAGAGTCTGGGCGAGGTAGCCCTTTCTTCGCGGGACGTACCAGCGTCGCCCCGCGCGCCCAGCGTCCTTGTGCGGTTGGAGGTTCCGGAACTATTGAGGCAGCAGTTGGGTGTGGATCCCTATCAGTGGATAGGGACTTTCCCGAGCCCGGTTCCATGTGGGGTTCCGTTCACGGGGACGTTGCGCAGGGGGATTTACGACGTACGATTGCCGGTGCTCCCCGGTGCTCCGTGGATTCTGGCATCCGTAACGCCCAGTTCGGCTAGCGTTGAAGGCCATGTCGCTCCGGCCTTGCCCCTAGTCGCTCGCCATCCGCGTCCGCTTGGTCCCGATTCTCCAAATGTCATCTCCTTGCAGCTGCGAACTGCCGATCCCTGGGAATATCCACTTCTTGTGGCACTTGCGCTTTTGTGATGGGACAGGGCCACACATCCCCGGCATGCGATACCTCGCTCCACGTAAATCGCAGCAGGATCGGAGTCGTTGAAGCGCCGTTGTTCTCTTTACCGTGGGAACGGTTGGAAGACCTACCTCGGTGGAGGGCTTTGCCGTCCGGTTGGTCCGATGGCCGAATAGCAAACTATCGAAGGAGAACCGATATGCATGGGAACGAAGCGCGCAGTCCTGCTCGGTCGGGATTGCCGGGTGGCATCGGCCTCTACACGCCGGATGCCGGTGAAGCTGCCGATTTCTATCGGGCACTATTCAGCTGGGACATTGCGAGCTCCGATTCGCAAACGGAGATTGCCGCTTTCTCTCTAGGAAGCGGCATGATAGCGAATGTCTATGCCGCCGTTGGTCGATCTGAAGACTCCCAACACTTCGCGGGATGGCAGATTTCCCTTTCAGTGAGCGATGTCGATACTGCTCTGGGCAAAGTGGAAGAAAACGGAGGGAAGATCGTCATTCCTCGAACAAAGGATGGCGAAGGGGACAAGCGCGCAGTCGTCCGTGACTCTACAGGTGCACGCCTGGGAGTCATCGAGGATCGCGGCAATCAGGGTTTCAGTGCTTTTGGGCCTGGTTTACCCGTTTGGCACGAGGTTCTAGTCACCGATTTTGAAGAGGGTATGCGGTTCTATCGGGATGTTTTCGGCTGGGAATGCCGCCTTTACGCATCCGAGGGAAAGACTTTTCCGTATGCCACGAATAGAAAGGGCGAAAGCTCCGTATGCGGTATTGGCGATGCTTCTTACTTTGGGCGCGAAGGCGAATCTTCATTGTGGCGAGTTTACTTTGGCGCCGAAGATATCGATTCATCCGCGAAGCGAGTTGATGAGCTCGGAGGGAAAACGCTGTCCGAACCTCGTGACACCCCCTGGGGACGCGTTGCCGAAGCTGCCGACCCTCAAGGTGCCATGTTCATGATGTATCAGATCTGAACGGCTGCGATATGCGGGCCTTCTCACCGATTGAGCGGTGAGAAGGCCCGTACCGGCACATGCTTACGGCTGCAAGAGATCCAACGTGAATGCCTGCGCATCGCCACGTGCTTGCGATTCAACGATTGTTGGGGAATCTCTAGTTTCTATTGATTAGTGAATGTTGTGTCTTTCGCAGAAAAATTTCTGTTTATATAAACTCGCAGAAATGGCATAGTATCCAATGCTCCGCCAACAAAAAGGTATTTGAAGAACGCCTTTTTCGTGTGCGTTCTCAAGACGAGCTCGTATTGTTCGAGGGGGAGGGAAGGTAACCGGAGCGAACTCCATGGGGAACTGGAGGAAGATGACGTTGCTGAAGTGCTTATGAAGACCATAGGTTTTGAAGACCGTAGGTTTCAAGCCGAATACGACCTTTTTGGAGTGTTGGGCGACCGAGGCCCCAGCTAAATCGCAGGGCAACATCGTCGCGATAACGCGGAGTTGGTTCGCCGAGAAAGTGAGTGCCATAGGGCTCCGTGCGTCCGTCGTCAAAGCGATCGCCGCCCAGCTCAAAACTCCCCGCCGGTCGCCAGAATCGCCGTCGCGAAGACCGCGTAGAACAGGCCGATCGAAACGAGGTAGGCACGCTCGGGCAGGCCGAAGTACCTGTTGCGAAAGCGGGGGAGCATCGCGCACATCAGCACGACGAGGGAAACGAGCGCCGCGTAATAGAGCCCGTTGGCCGCCGCGGCCAAAACGCCGCCTTCGGGCGCGATGAGCCGCCGAATGTTTCCCGCCAGGCTGAAAGCGATCGCGAACCATCCGATCGCAAGGGCGTAGTGCGCCGCGCCTATTGGCGTGAGCCGCTGCCCCTCCAACGTCGTCGGGAACGCTGGGAGAATCGCGAAGATCGCAGCGAGAACCAGCAAAAGGACGGTCGCGGTGCCGCTGTAGTCCCAGCCGCGAAGGCCGTGCGCGGCGCCGGCCAGGGCAAGCCAAGTTGCGGACGTCAGCCACGTCGTGGCCGTTGCGAGCCTGCGCGTGGGGCCGACGGCGTAGTCGCTCACCGCGTGACGAACAGGGCTGTAAGGGCTTTCGACCATGTGAAGGCGGATGAAGAGGGCGAATCGAATGATCGTGAGAATGAGTGCGAGGGAAGACAATGCGGTTGTCATGGTCCGTTCCTGAGTTATCCGTTTTTGAGTTCGTTGTGTATCGATCGAATGGTCTGCGCGAGGCGAAGCGGGTCGAAGCCGAGCCTTCGCACGACGTCGTCGAAGGCCCCGCCCAGTGCGTGCGACGCCTTTCCCCGCAGCAGCTCGCCGTTTTCCGTGAGTTGGAGTCGGCGCACGTTTCCGCTGCCTTTTCCCGCCAGGTCCGCCGCGTGGCCGTCGGCGATAAGACGGCGGACGAGGGCCGAGCAGGAGGCCTCGGTTATGCCGAGCGCCCGCGCCAGCTGGGCGCCGGAGACCCCCGGGTGCTCGCCGACGATCTCCAAAGCCAGGTATCTGTTGTACGTCAAGTTCAGTGGGCGGAGCATGCGCTCCGCCTGCCGGTCAAGGGTTCGCACAAGGTCGTGAAGTTCGTAGGCGAGGTCCACGGTTAGTATCTTAGGCTCCTAAGTTAGTGGTTGGCAAGTGCGGGCGTTGGGGAGTTTGCGTGCTCATGGCTGCGGGGCCGACCCGGGCCCTGGCGGCAGGCATGCCTCAGAGGCGAACGTGTTCCGGCGGTGAACGCACCCTGGCGGCGAATTGGGTTTCAGCGGCGGACAGGCGCCTGGGAAAATGCGAGAAAAGGCGGCCGCTGCAGCGTTCCGCGGCTTTTGGCCGCCTATGCCCTAGCCGAGCAGTTCCTTGTCACGGTCGATGGATGCTTGGACGCCCCGCACCACCGCGGCCCCGAAGCCGGCCTGCTCCAGCTCCACCACGCCCGCCACGGTGGTTCCGCCGGGGGATTGCACGGCGTCGGCGAGAGAGGCGGCGCTCGCTCCGTCGTCGAGCTTCGCGAGCAAAAGCCTTGCGGCGCCGTACACAGCCTGGGCTGCGATGCGGGTCGCGGACGCCTTGGGCAGTCCGTTTTTCACGGCCGCCCTCGCCATGGCGTCGATGTAACCGAAGGTGAATGCCGGCGAGCATCCCGCGATGGCGCTGAACGCCGAAAAATCGTTCTCGGCCATCGGCTCGGCGATGCCGATCGAGGCGAGGACGTCTGCGACGTCGTCAGCGCGCGGCTCGGCGGCTGGATTGCAAGCGTAGGCGGTGACGGAAGCGCCGACGGCGGCGGCCATATTCGGCATCGTCCGCACGACCGGCTGGCCCGGCTCCAGGCGGGACTCGAGGAATTCGATTGGAGTTCCGGCCGCCACGGAGACGATGACGCTTCCGCGCCTTGCGGCGGCCTTCCGAATCTCGTCGAGCACGCCGCCGACGGCGAAGGGCTTGACGGCCACGACGACGATCGCGCCGTCGCCCGCCCTCTCAACCAGATCGACGTTCGAATACGCCAGCTTCGCGCCGGTTTCGCGTACGAATCGGGCGTTTGCCTCGACGTCCGCAGAATAGACGACTAGCTCGCCCGGCGCGGCGCCCGCCGCGATGAGCCCGCGGGCGATTGCTCCGCCCATGGCGCCGATGCCGATGATGCCGATCATAAATGTCCTTCCGCCGGTTGTCCTGTTTCCGTCAATCCTATTGCAACGCGGCTATTCCGTGCCGCTTGGCCTGGTCGCGTGCATTCGTGCCGTCCGGCCCGGTTGCCCGTATTCGTGCCGCTTGGCCCGGTGCGGTTCTGGCTGGTCATCCGCATTCGCGCCGCTTGGCGCGGTGCCGTCCGGCCCGATCATCAACGTCCGTGCCGCCCGGTCTGATGGAAGCCTGGAAGCGGAAGGCGCATCACAAGTCGGCCCGAAGGCCGGTGCGAAACACCGCGCATAGCGGGGAAGCCGGATGTGGGACGCTGGGATTGCCGGGTGCGAGACAATGGACCCACCCGGCAAGCGGGCACAAGCTTCGAAGCGAAAGGGGAGACATGGCACACGGAAATACAGCGGCACGGGGAAGGACGATCGTGACGGGAGCGTCCACCGGCATCGGCGAGGCGACGTACGACGTGGTCAAGCGCCACGGAGGGCGGACGGCGATCACGCTC
>CAJPTB010000065.1 GCA_905373325.1 uncultured Ancrocorticia sp. | reverse complement strand
TCTCTGCATCTCGATGCAGGAACTCCCCTCCTCGCGCCTGAAGACGGCTGGGAAAGCACTTGCCCGCAAGCGTCCCCGTCCAAAGCCGCATTCCCGGATCCGTCGTTTCGACGCTTGGTCGCGCGTTCAACGTGCTCGCGGGCCAGGGGAACAACCGCCCGCCCCGACTGAGGCGCCCCCTTCACGGTGTCGAACCCCTCGCGCTTCAAAAACACCGAAGCACAGAAACTCCGATCGCGAGGACGGCGAAACGAGGCGAAGGGGGCTAGGCGCCGCACCCGTTCCGAGGGCAAAAAGGCGTTGCACCTGTTTGCCGAGGCGTCGAGGCGCAGTCGCCGCTTCGGGCGCCGTCGGCCTTAAGCGCCGACAAATCTACGCGTTCTTCACCTTTTCCCAATCGGCCTCGAATTTTGCCAGGCCCTCGGCCGTCAGCGGATGCTTGACGCAATTCTTCAAGGCGCCGAAGGGCACCGTGGCGATGTCCGCGCCCATGAGCGCCGCGGCCGTGACGTGGTACGGGCTGCGTATGGAAGCCGCGATGATTTCACATTCGTGGCCGAAGTCGTAGTTGTGGATGCAGCGAACGATCTCCTCAAGGCTCGCGACTCCGTCGGAGCCGATGTCATCGACCCGTCCGACAAACGGGCTGATGTACCGAGCGCCCGCCCGAGCCGCGAGAAGCGCCTGCGGGGCCGAGAAAACGAGCGTCATATTCACCGCGACGCCTTCTTCGGCTAGCGTCTTCGTCGCCGCCAGGCTCTCGGCGCCGATCGGCAGCTTGACGACGATGTTGGGAGCGAGTCCTGCCAGTCTCCTGCCTTCTTCGACCATTCCCTGCGTCGTCGTCGCCGTCGACTCCGCAGAAACGGGCAGACCCTCGCAAATCTCGCATATTTTCACCATGTGCTGCTCGAAGTCGGCCAGTTTTCCACCGGTCTTCGCGTACAGGCTGGGGTTGGTGGTCACGCCTGACAGAGCGCCCCAGCTCATCGCCTCCCGGATGTCGTCCAGGTCGGCGGTGTCTATAAAGAACTTCATTCGAGTTTCCTCGTCTTCCTCGGGCGTCGCTGCCCGATCGATGTCGCGAACGCACGGCCGTCGTGCATCGCGTGAGAATGGGACGCACCCGGGAAAAGTCCGAGCCGCCCCTCTATATTATGCGCCGGGTTTCGCACCGAAGGCCAAGCGGCCGTTGCCTTCGCGCACGAGCATAATGACGTTGACGGAGTTTGCCCCGGCGGCATCCGCAGACCGTCGAAGGCCGCCGGGCGGCCGCATCACCAGACCTTGACGGTGCGCGAATAGACGACGTCCCCCGCCTCGTCCTTTCCGACGACGGTGATGGCCCGCGCAACGCGGCTGGGGCCGTCCTAGTCGTATTCCAAGTCGCAAGCGTATCGCGACACCCGGCCGCTGCGCTCAAGCTTTTCCACCTCCGCGTCGCACCTGGCCTTCTCCTTGGCGGCCTCCGGCGTCGCGTAGACGGCGTTCAACGGATCTTCAAGCCCTCCTCGCTGAGGAGGCACGAGCAGAACGCGGGCTAAAACACCCTGCTTCACCAACGACTCGGCCTTGTCAGGAGAATCGACTGTGGCAAAGTCCACGCTGGTTTTCTTTTTGCGGCTGAAGAGTCCCAAAATAAATGCCTTTCGTAAGATCATAGGAACATGCTTCAGTCTAGTCGACGCCATCCGGAATGAGAACTCGAGGCACAACTCAGATTCTGGGGCGAGCGAACGGGACGCAGACACGCCGCCTTCCGACGGCGAGAGGCACGAGCGCCGTCGGCCTGCGCCCCCTTCTTTCACTCCCACTCGATCGTGCCCGGGGGCTTGGACGTGCAGTCGAGCACCACTCTGTTGACCTCGGGAACGGAATTCGTGATGCGTGTGGAGATGCGGGCCAGAACGTCGTAAGGAAGGCGCGTCCAATCGGCAGTCATCGCATCCTCGGAGGAAACGGGCCGCAAAACGATCGGGTGTCCGTAGGTTCGCCCGTCTCCCTGGACGCCCACGGAGCGCACGTCGGCCAGCAAGACGACGGGGCACTGCCAGATTTCTTCGTCCAGCCCGGCGGCCGTCAGTTCATCGCGCACGATGAGGTCTGCGGCCCGCAACGTCTCCAAACGCTCACGCGTAACCTCTCCGACAATGCGGATTCCAAGGCCCGGCCCGGGGAAGGGCTGGCGCGCCACGATCTTTTCGGGCACGCCCAGCTCGCGGCCCACCGCGCGGACTTCGTCCTTGAACAGCGCCCGAAGGGGCTCGATCAGTTCGAAGGCCATGTCCTCCGGAAGCCCTCCCACATTGTGGTGGCTCTTGATGTTTGCGGCCCCTTCCCCGCCGCCGGACTCGACGACGTCGGGATAGAGGGTCCCTTGGACGAGGAACTTGACCTCGCCTCCTTCGGCGCCGATATCGGCGATCAATCGGGCCTGGGCGGCCTCGAAGGAACGGATGAACTCGCGCCCGATGATCTTTCGCTTGGCCTCGGGATCGCTGACCCCGTTCAAGGCGTCCAAAAAACGCTGAGACTCATCGACGGCAACGACGCGAATGCCCATTCCCTCCGCGTAATCGCGCTCAACCTGCTCACGCTCCCCGGCGCGGAGCAGGCCGTGGTCGATGAAAAAGCACGTGAGTTGATCGCCCACGGCGGCGTGGACGAGGGCTGCGGCCACGGACGAATCGACGCCTCCCGACAGCGCGCATATGACCTGGGCCCCGCCGACGCGCCGCCTTATCGCCTCGACCTGTTCGTCGACGATGTTGCCCGGCGTCCATACGGGCTTGAGCCCCGCGCCTTCGTAAAGGAAATTCTCAAGGGCGGCCTGTCCGAAGGCCGAATGCCCCACCTCCGGGTGCCATTGCAGGCCGAACAGCTTGCGGTCGCGGTTCTCGAAGGCCGCGACGGGGGTTTGCGAGGTCGAGGCCGTGACCTCAAATCCTTCGGGAGCCGCCTGGACGGCGTCGCCGTGGCTCATCCACACGACCTGGTCGGCCGGGGTTCCGCCGAAAAGGCAGGAGCCTGCGGCCACACTCGCCTCGGTGTGCCCGTACTCGCGGGTCCCCGTCCGGCCCACCGTTCCCCCGAGGGCCTGCGCCATGGCCTGGAAGCCGTAGCAAATGCCGAGGAGCGGCACCCCGGAGTCGAAAATCGCCGGATCGAGCGAAGGCGCCCCTTCCTCGTAAACGGACGAAGGGCCGCCCGAAAGGACGATCGCCGCAGGATCTTTGGCGAGCATGTCGGCCGCGCTGGCCGTGTGGGGAACGATTTCAGAATAGACGTTGGCTTCGCGCACTCGCCGCGCGATGAGCTGGGCATACTGCGCGCCAAAGTCGACGACGAGGACCGGACGTGGATTGCTAGTCACGCATCAAGGATAGCGTCGCCGCCGTTCGAGGGGTGCTCATTACCAGCAATCGAGAGTCTGGGCGGATTTCAACGCGACCTCCAATCCGTTCGCCGGATCGACGAACCCCAGCCGCGCGGCCAGGAGCTGCAAATCCCCGCCGTCGCGCACCTCCGGGTACAGCCAATCGCCCACGATCGGAATTCCGAGGTGGCTCATCGTGACGCGTATCTGATGCGTGCGCCCAGTTTTCGGCTCGATTTCGTACAGTCCCAGCCCTCGGCGCTCGTCGGCCAACCGCACCGTCGTAACCGCATTCGGCTGCCCGTCGACCACCAGCGCCGTCAACGATCCGCGGGGTTTGGCGAGGGCCAACGCGACGGTCTGGGCCTCGACGAAACGGTCGTCGGCGGGGGCGACGGCCAGGTACGTTTTTCTCACCTCACGCCGCTCGAACAGCGTTTGGTAGGGAGCGCGCCACCGCTTGCCCAGCGTCAGGAGCAGCACGCCCCGCGTGGCGGCGTCGAGCCTGTGCGCAGCGACGATCTCAGGATTGGCGAATTGGCGCCTCGCGGCGATGGTGACGGTCTGGGCCACGTGCTTGCCGCGGGGCATGGTCGCCATGCCGGCAGGTTTGTCGACGACGACCCAACGATCGGTCCCGCCGACGACGTCGAGTTCGAGTGGCGCGTCGGGCTCGTCGGGGATCGGCCGAAAAACGAAGACGCTTGAACCGCGCTTGACGGACTGCTGCGGAGCCAGAGGGTTCGCGTCGGCGTCGACGACGTCGCCCGCCGAGAAGGCCAATGCGATGCTTTCCTCCGACAGGCGCGGGAACGCTCGGGCGACGGCCTCCCAAACGGCGCCTTCTTCGGCACAAATTGCCGTGGGCCGCAAGCCGTCTCGGGTGGGCCCGTCCCCCGGGACGCACCTCGTGCGCGCGGCGTTCCGAGCAGAAGCAGAGCCCGCCGCTTGGTCCATCACCCTTCCAGAGTAGCCCGAACTTGCATACACACGCGCCCCAATTGCGGTGAACTTTTCCGCCCTTCCGCAGAACGTGCTCAGCCTCACGGTCTAATGTCCGGCTCCGGCGGCGACGCACTCTGTCGATGTGGGACAATCGTCACGGAAAAGCACGCCGGCCAAAACACCGCCGGAACGGAAGGAATTGCATCGTGGCATACACCGTCTACTTTACAGCTGCGGAAACCAATTGCCCCACTCAAGAGGTGGCAAAGGAGTACCTCAAGGCGCTGGGCTCAGTTTACGACAGGGTCGGAGTCTTCCGATCCTTCACAAACGGCCCCATTGAAGAGGACGCGGCTTTCCTCGGCCTCCTTCAGTCCATCGGGCGGAGTGAGGACGCCGAACGGGCCTGGGGGACGACGCGCGCAAGCTACGTCGTCGACGAAGAAGACGCGATGAACGCGATCCTTCGTCGTTACAGCGACTACGCCAGAGACTTCGACGCGGTCCTCGTCGTAGGCCTCCTCGAGGGCGACCCGGTCCTTCCCGGCTCACTCGACCGCGCGGGCCGGGCGGCCGCCCACCTCGGCTGTTCGCTCGTCATGCTCGTTTCGGGCGACAAGCGCACGGGCAAACAGGTCGCCGCGGTCACGACGCTCGCCGCCGCGGAAGTCACGAAGGAGCACGCGCCCATTGCCGCCACGGTCGTGGTGGGCGCCTCCGACGAGGTTCGGCAAGCCTTGAGCGACTACAAAGACTCGCCGGTTGTCTTCATCCCGGACGCGGCCGATCCCAGGCTCACCCCCCAGGCTGCGGACATTCTCTTGGAAGGCATCGCCAAAGGCTCCGACGTCGTGACGCCGCTGAGCTTCACATTCGCCCTCGTCGAGAAAGCGCGCTCAAACAAGCAGCGAATCGTCCTGCCCGAGTCCGAGGACGACCGCATTCTCTACGCCGCGGCCGAATGCCTGGAACGCGAAATCGCAGACATCGTGATTCTGGGAGAGAAGGAGAAGGTCGATGCGCGCGCGGCGGAGCTCGGCCTCGACCTGGGCGACGCAAGAATCGTCTCCACAAACGATCCAGAGCTGCTGGACAAGTACGCAACCGAGTTTGCCCGCCTCCGCGCGAAGAAGGGCGTCTCCTACGAGCAGGCGCTCGAAACGGTCAAGGACGTCTCCTACTTCGGCACAATGATGGTGCACATGGACGACGCCGACGGAATGGTCTCAGGGGCCGCCCACACCACGGCCCACACGATTGTCCCCTCGTTCCAAATTATCAAGACGAAGCCGGGAACCTCGATCGTCTCTTCCGTTTTCCTCATGCTCATGGCCGACCGCGTCCACGCCTACGGCGACTGCGCGGTCAACACGAATCCGACCCCCGAGCAGCTGGCGAACATCGCCGTCTCGTCGGCCAAGACAGCCGAGGAGTTCGGAGTGGACCCGAAGGTGGCCATGCTCTCCTACTCCACGGGGGATTCGGGCAAGGGACCCGACGTCGACGCGGTCGTCGAAGCGACTCGCCTGGCGCGCGAGCTCAACCCCGACCTCCTCATCGAGGGGCCGATCCAGTACGACGCCGCCGTCGACGCGGCTGCGGCTGCCAAAAAGCTCCCGAACTCGCCCGTGGCCGGGCGGGCGACGGTCTTTGTCTTCCCCAGCCTCAACGCGGGAAACATCGGGTACAAGGCAGTCCAGAGGACGTCGGGCGCCATAGCCGTGGGCCCGGTGCTTCAGGGGCTGAACAAGCCTGTCAACGACCTCTCACGGGGCGCTTTGGTCGAGGACATCGTCAACACCATCGCGATCACGGCCGTACAGGCTCAGCAATCCGCCGAAGCCGAGCAATCTGTCTAAGCCGAGCGGCACGGGTCCGGCGATCCGCCCAGGCTGAAGTCCGGGGCTGAGCAGCGCGTCCGGGCCCGCCGTCCGCTTCGGCCGGGCAAACCTTTTGGCCGGACAATCGCGGCCTCGGCCCGGCAAATCGCCCAAACTCAACAATCCTAAGCAAAACAGGTAAGGACATCATGTCAGTTCTCGTCATCAACTCCGGCAGCTCGTCGATCAAGTACAAGCTGATCAACCCCAGCTCGGGCGAGGAGATCGCCTCGGGGCTCGTCGAGCGCATCGGCGAGGAGACCGGCCGCATCAAGCACGAATACGGCGAAAAAAGCCGGGAGATCGATGGCCCCGTTCCCGATCACACGGTGGGAATGGAAACCGTGCTCAGCCTGTTTGAGGAGATCGGCCCGTCGCTGACAGACGGATCGATCAAGGCCATCGGCCACCGCGTAGTCCAAGGGGGAAAGTACTTCGACGGCCCGGCCCTGGTCGACGACGCCGTCGAAGCGCGGATCGAGCAGCTGTGTCCGCTCGGCCCGCTTCACAACCCCGCCCACCTCATCGGCATCAGGGTGGCCCGCCGTCTGCTGCCGGACGTCCCTCACGTCGTCGTCTTCGACACCGCCTTCTTCCAGTCGCTTCCGGGCGAGGCGGCGACGTACGCCATCGACCGCGAAATCGCGGAGAAACATGAAATTCGCCGCTACGGCGCCCACGGGACGTCGCATCAGTACGTCTCGGGCCGGGTCTCCGAGATCCTCGGGCGCGACGACCTTCGGCAGATCGTGCTGCACATCGGCAACGGCGCCTCGGTGTCGGCAGTGGTCAACGGCTCGGCGGTGGAGACGTCGATGGGGCTCACGCCGCTTGAAGGCCTCGTCATGGGCACGCGCACCGGCGACATCGACCCCGCGGTCGTCTTCCACCTTGCGCGCACTGCGGGCATGGACATAGACGAGCTCGACACCCTCTTCAACCGCGGCTCCGGACTGAAGGGCTTGACGGGACAAAACGACATGCGCGCGGTGCGCACCCTCGCTGCCGAGGGAGACGAGAACGCGATCGAGGCCTTGGCGGTCTACGCCCATCGAATCGTCAAGTACATCGGTGCGTACGCAGCCGTCATGGGAGGCCTCGACGCGATAACCTTCACGGCGGGGGCTGGCGAGAACGACGCCGATCTGAGGGCCGACGTCATAGGCAGGCTCGCGGGCTTCGGCGTGAGAATCAACGCCGACCTGAACGCCGCCCGCTCGAAGGAACCCCGAATCCTCTCGACCCCCGACTCGACGGTCGCGGTGCTGGTCGTCCCCACAAACGAGGAGCTCGCCATCGCCCGCCAAGCGATGAGCCTGGTCGAATGACCGCCGCCAGAAGGCAAGTCGAAACCAAAAGGCCGGTCAGAACCAGAAGGCAAATTGCAGCCGAAAGACGGAATTCGGTGTGAAGGGGCGTTGCTGAAGGACAAATCACGGCTGAAAGGTGAGCTGAAACTCAGAGACGTCGCTCACTTTTCAGCCGAATCTGTATTTGTTCCAGTATTCACCGGCATTCAGGAGATCCGTCAGCTCCTTCCGGCAGGCCAACGCCCCCCTTGCTTCGACATAGGAAGCCCTGCACGACATGCGGAACGTTCAATGGTTGAACGTGGAGAGCTCTTCCCGTAAGATGGCCGCGTATTCATCCAGGGATTGGTTTTCTAATCCCGTCGTCGTAACCGTCTAAAGGTTTAGTAGCTTAAGCTAGGTTTTATGCGCTCTCGCTCGGATTTCCAACGTCCTCGTCCGAATACCCGCCGTTACGACGAGCCCCCCGCTCGTCGCACCGGAACTGACGCGGATCTTCTCAGCTCCTTGGAGCAGCTCGATGGCAAAACATACGGTGCATACAAGACCGTCATCGGAGATTGGGACTACGGCACTTTCCAGGTCATGATCGACCGGATCCAGGCCGACCCGTTTGCACCGCCGTCGCTTCTAAGAGTTCAGTCGACGCCGGAGAAGATGGGGCTTCCCACGAGCCTCATTGAGACGCGCGAGCAGCGCATCGCCGTCGCCGATTTCCTCATCAGAACCTTTGACCGCGAAATCCAGAGCCACGGCCGCGGCGCTGTGCAGATCGCCAGAACCGGCCAGGAGATACTCGAGCGTTCCGCTTGTTCCGTGTCCGCGGACCGAATCGAGCTGCGATTCCAGGTGCAGATGCCCGCGCGAGGCAGGATGATCTTGGGGCGCACGGCGGCCGAGATTTTCGACCGCGACGTGCCCGATGCCATCGTCAACACCCTCGACTTCACGTCCTCGGAAGCCGCAGACGATCTGGAAGCTATGCGCGCCCACGTCCACGCCTACGAGGATTACCACGCGCTGCAAAAGGCGTTGGCCGACAACGGGTGGATAGCCTTCGTGGCCGACGGGTCGATGCTGGCTCGCCTTTCCGGCGTTTCTCAGCTTCCGATGGAGGACGCCGTCGCCTTTGAGTCGCCCGAATCGCTGCGCCGCGAAGTCACCCTCCCCCACGC
>CAJPTB010000064.1 GCA_905373325.1 uncultured Ancrocorticia sp. | reverse complement strand
GCCTCGGCCTTGCCTCGGCCGCGCTTCCCGCCGGAATCCGGACGGGCGCGGGCATCGCCGTGGGCGCGGCGGCGGCCAGGCCTTCCGTCAGACTGACCGGCGTTCCCGCGTAAGACGTGCGGTTCCACGAAGAGAAAGCCGAGGGGAAGCGTTTGGCCGCCCCGATGGCTGCGCCCGCCCCCGCGGCCGCGAGGCCGCCGGCGAGGGCCGCAACACGAATGCGCATGTCGATCATCCTTCTTCCGAGGTGGGTCCGGGGGCCGGCTGAGGCGTCTGGGCCGGCGTCGCCGGGGCGTCGACGCGCGTTCCTATGACCGCTTGGGCGCCGTCGCCTTGGCCGAGCTGAACGTGCGAGCCTTTGATCTCGGAGGCCACGGCGATGGCCACGTTGATTCTCCCAGCCACGGTGTCAAGCGAATCGACCGTCGATCCGGCGCCCTTGGCTTCGCGCACCTTGGCGAGCAAACTGGTCGAGGAGGTTCCCGCCCCTGCCGTGACGGTCGGCCCCTTCGAGGAAAAGGTCTTCACCATCTTGACGTAGCCGTTGGAAACGCTCTTCGTCTCGGCGGCGGGCGTGGCGGCGGATTTGTCGATCTCCATTTTCTTCGGCGTCACCACGACGACCGCCTGAACGCCGCCTTCCACGTCTCCCTGGATCTGGATCAACTGGTTGTCTTTCGCCGTGAGGGCGTCTCTGACCACGGTCATATTGGGGTCGGCCGCCCCCATGAACAGCAGTCGGCTGACGCCCGAGGCGATGACGACGTGCGAGTCCGCGTCGTCTTTCTCGCCCACGTACTGGGCGAGGGAACGCGCAAGAGTGTTGCGGTAGGGGTTGGCCGAGGAGGCCGCGTAGGCGTCGGCGAGCGTGACCGTCGCGGTGACTGTGGCGCCGGCTTTGGAAACCTTGTCTTCGGCGGCCTTGAGCTCGGATTCCTCGACGCCCGGGAGGGCGACGATTGCGACCCTGCGGTCTTTGAGGGTTCCGCCGACGAGCTGCGTTCCCGCCGAATCGAGCTGTTTTTCGTTCTCGGAAAGCGCGTTGTTGGCGGCGTCGGCCTCTGTCCTCGCCTCGTCGCGGGATTTCCTCAGCGACTCCACCTGAGACGAGAGCGTCGTCCCGATCGAATTCTGGAGCGGACCAGCGCCCAAGATGACGCCGATCGCAAGGGCCATGAAAACCGAGACAAGCGATACTAAATGATATCGAAAATCAACCATGAGTAGCCTTTCAGAAGAACGATCCGAACCATCGGAGAATGTCGCCGAACCAGGCCGAGACGAGCCCGAAGGTCGCCCGCCCCGTGGCGGTTGAGGCCATGGCTGCGCCGATGGCGACGCAGCCAGCCAGCAGGAGCGCGAAAATCTGCCAGTTGGATATGCGGGAGCGGTACAGCTGAGAGACGCCCTTTGCGTCGATGAGCTTTCCGCCCACGGCGAGGCGCGTGAGGAAGGTCGAAGCCATCCCCGGGCGCCCCTTGTCGAGGAATTCTATGAGGGTGTTGTGGGTGCCCAAGGCGACGATGAGCTTTGCCCCCTTGTCGTCGGCCAGCAGCATCGCGACGTCTTCGGACGTTCCGGTGCACGGGAAGACGACGTGGTCCACCCCGAGCTCGTCCACGCGCTTGCTTCCGGGGGCGCGTCCGTCCCGGTAAGCGTGGACGACGATCTCCGCTCCGCAGGTGAGGGCCTTGTCCGAAACGGAGTCCATGTCGCCGACGACCATGTCGAGCTTGTACCCCTCTTCGAGTATCGCGTCGGCTCCGCCGTCCACCCCGATCATGATGGGCCGGTATTCGCGAATGTAGGGGCGGAGGGCCGCGAGGTCCTCCTTGTATCTGTAGCCTCGGACGACGACGAGGACGTGGCGCCCCTCGAAGGAGGTTTTGACGTCGGGCACTCCGACGCCGTCGAAAATGAGGTCCTGCTCGCGCTCGACGTACTCCATCGTGTTCGTGGCGAAGGCTTTGAGCTGGACGTCCATGCCGGCCCTCGCGTCCTCCTGGTTGGCGGCGATCGTCTCCGCCGTCTGAACGGTTCCGGTCGCGACGAGCTCCTCCCCTGCGTACACCTCGCCGGTCTCCGTCACGCGCACGCGCGTGCCTTCGCCGACCTCCATGACGTCAGGCCCGCAGTCGTCGACCAGCGGGACCCCCGCGGCGTTGAGGATTCCCGGTCCGAGGTTGGGGTATCGCCCCGACGTCGATTTCGCCGCATTGACGACGACGAGCGGGTTGCACGCCACGAGGGCCTCGGCGGAAACCCTGTCGATGTCCGAATGGTCGATGATCGCGACCTCGCCCGCCCGCAGACGCTTCGTCAGATTCTTCGTGCGCGGATCCACGCGCGCCTCGCCCGTATGGTCATCGACCAGCGGGGCTTCCTTCTTCCGTCTGAATGGGAGTGCCACGGCTTTATCGTGCCACATCCGAACCGCCGCCGAGGAGTTCGGCAGCGTGGGCTCGAGCCGCATCGGTGTCGCTTCCCGAGAGCATCCGCGCCAATTCTCCGAGCCGCTCGTCGCCGGCGACGATCGCAACGTCGGTTTTTGCCCCCGATTCGTCCTCTTCTTTGACGACAACGGCCTGTGTCGCCGCGTGGGCGGCCACCTGCGCCAAATGAGTGACAACGATCACTTGATGTTTTTCAGCGAGCTTGGCCAAGCGCCTGCCGACCGTTTGGGCCGCTCGGCCGCCCACTCCGGCGTCGACCTCGTCAAAAAGGAAGGTGCGGTCCGACTGCGCCGCCCGCTCCGCGAGGGACACCTCGACGGCGAGCATGACTCGCGAAAGCTCGCCGCCCGAGGCCGACGCGCCGATGGGCCGGAGCGGCGCCCCGGGATGCGAGGCCAAGAGGAATTCGACGACGTCTGCGCCGTGGGCCGCGGGCTGCCCCTCGGTCACGGCGATTTCAAACCGGGCGTTGGCCAGCGCGAGCTCGGTCAGCTCGTCGCTGACGAGGGCGCCGAGCCGGCCGGCCGCCTGCGAGCGGGCCTTGCGAAGAGCCGCCCCGGCGGCCTCCATGCTTTTGCGGGCGCGCTCGCACTCCTCTTCAAGACGTTTCCTCGTGCTCTCGGGGTCCTCGAGGTCGGCCAGGGCCGTGCGGGCCTCCTCGGCGGCCTCGATTGCCTCGTCGTTTTCCATGCCGAGTTCTCGCCGCAGCCCGGAAAGCTCCTGGCGCCGCGCATATATTTCGGCGAGCCTGGCCGGATCGGCCTCGGTGTCCGCCGCGGCCGAGGCGAGGGTGGCCGCGATGTCGCCGAGCTCGTCGCGAGCCGAACGAAGCCGCGCAAGAAGGTCGACGACGTCGCCTGTTTGCTCGAGGGCGCGCACGGCTGCGTCGATCTCCTCCAGGGCGGACGACTCGACCGTGTCCGAGCCCGAGAGCCGCGCCGCGGCCTCCGACAGCCCCGCGAAGCGCGACTCCGTGTTCTCCAGCCTGAAGGCTTCCGCTTTGAGGGCCTCGTCTTCGCCCGGGCGCGGGGAAACTTCCTCGACTTTCGCCGCCAAGGCCTGATATGCGAGGCGGCGGCGCGCGTTCTCGCGGGCGTTCTCGTCGAAGGAGCGGAGCCGTTCTTCGGCTTTCCCGTGGGCCGAGTACGCCTCGCCCCATTGCCGGAGCTTCTTTGCGACCGCCTCGCCTCCGAATGCGTCCAAGGCCTGTCGCTGCTGGGCCGCCGTGGCCAGACGCAGCTGGTCCGACTGCCCGTGGACGGTGACGAGGCTTTGGGCTATCGACCTCAAGACGGCTGTGGGCACGCGGCGTCCGCCGATGAACGCGCTCGATCGGCCGGAAGCCGGCACCTGCCGGGACACGACGATCTCGGCCTGCCCGCCGTCGACGTCGTAGGCCCCTCCGGCGTCGTCGATCGCCGCCAGAACCGGGGAATCGTCGGCGACCAGAAACGTCCCCTCGACCCGCGCAGCCTTGGCGCCGGTGCGGACGTGTCCGGGGTCAGGCTTTCCGCCCAAGATGAGCTGCAACGACGTGAGGGCCATCGTCTTTCCCGCGCCGGTCTCGCCGGTCAGGGCCGTGAGCCCCGCCGAAAGGTCAAGTCGGGCCTCGGCGATGACCCCGAGGTTCTCTATGGTCAGCGTCTCAATCACTGATGCCCTCCTGCTCAGCCACAGTTGCCTTCCTGCGCGGGGTCGCGCCACCCCCGCACCGGAAGTCTGAACTTCGTCACGAGCCTTCCCGAGAAGGGCGTGTCGTTGAGCCGGGCGAGAAGGACGGGATGCTCGCCCTTGACGGCGGTGATCGTCGAGCCTGCGGCGGCGCTCAGCTCTCGCCGTCCGTCGCACCACCCCCGCGCGGCCCCGTCGAGGACGCGCAGCTCCAGCTGCGAGTTCGGCCCCACAACGAGGGGACGGGTGAACAAGGCGTGCGCCGCAACGGGCGTGAGGACCATGCCTTCGACGTCGGGCCACACGATCGGCCCTCCTCCGGAAAAGTTGTAGGCCGTCGATCCCGTCGCGGTCGAGAAGAGGACGGTGTCGACCTTGAATGCCGAGATTTCTCGGCCGTCGACGCCGATGGACACTTCGAGCATCCGGAAATCGACGTCTTTTTCGATGGCGACTTCGTTGAGCGCCCAGTCCTTTTTCACCTTTCCGTCCGGGCCGACGATCGTGATGTCGATCGTCATTCGCGAATCGACGCCCCACGAGCGCTCCGCGATCTGACGAACCACCTGCGGCGCATCGACGGGGTCGGCCTCCGAGAGAAAGCCGACGTGTCCGTAGTTGATTCCGAGTATCGGCACCCCTGCCGGCCGGCCGAGCTCCGCGGCGTGGAGGATCGTTCCGTCCCCTCCGAGAACGAGGATGAGCTCGCATTCGGCCACACTCTGCCTCGTCGGACTCGTTTCCGCCTCGAGTCCCGCCTCTTCGAGCAGACGCACGATTTTCGCCGACGATTCTGTGGCGGCGCCGCGCTTTCGGTGCGTGACAACGGCGATGCGTCGCGCCATTCAACTCCTCGCATTCTCTCCCGCAGGCCCTTGGGCTACGGCTTGCTCGATTGCTGCGTCCACGTTCGCGCACGAAGAATCGGCGTCGCCCGCCCGCATGTACAGGAAATACTCTACATTTCCAGCGGGTCCGGGCAGCGGCGAAGGCGCGGCGCCCGCGATGGAAAGGCCGTTGGCCTCGGCGCAGTCTGCTACCTTGCGCATCGCCCAGGCGTGCAGGGACGTGTCTCGCACAACCCCTCCGCTTCCAAGCCGCTCCTTGCCCACCTCAAATTGGGGTTTGACCAAAAGGAGGAAGTCGGCGCGGGGGTCGGCCGCCCTTACGAGCGCCGGAATGACGAGCGTGAGCGATATGAACGACAGGTCGCCGACGACGAGGCCGGGCGCGGGGGCGACTAGCGCGGGATCCAAGGTGCGCACGTTCGTCCTTTCGACGACGGTGACTCTCGGGTCCTCCCGCAGCCGCCAGGCGATCTGCCCGTAACCGACGTCGACGGCGACGACGTGCGCCGCGCCCCGCCGCAAAAGAACGTCCGTGAAGCCGCCTGTGGAGGCGCCGGCGTCCAGGCACCTGACGCCTTCTACCGCCGGGCCGCCCTCGCCGAGCAGATCGAGGGCGCCGATCAGCTTCCAGGCTCCCCGCGAAACGTAGTCCTCCCGCTCGCTTTCGACGACGAGCAGCGGCTGGGCGGGGTCCATTTGCCGGGCGGCCTTTCGCACGGCCTCGCCGTCAAGGAGCACTTTCCCCGCCGCGATCAGTTCCCGAGCATGCTGCCGGGAAGGGGCGAGGTTGCGGCGCACCAATTCGGCATCGACTCTGATCAGCCGCCCCATGTTCCCTCCTTCACGCCTGAGCCGAGGAAAGGGTGCGCCTCAAGCCTTCAAGCACATTCTCGAGAGATTCGATCGCCTTGTCGACGTCGTTCCCGTCCGGGTCTCTTTCTTCCGCGCTTTCAAGCTCGCGCAAAGCTTCCTCGGGATCGAAAGGCGCTTGCGGAACGGGCGGCCGCGGAGAGGGCGAACTCAACGGACCACCGTGATTTCGCCGACCGCCGCGTCGAGGTCGGCCCCCGCGTCCGCGGCTTTCCAAGCGGCGTGCACGAGGGCGCGATATTCGTCGAGGTTCAGGGTTGGGCCCGCAGCCACGTCGATCTCTTTTTCGCCGAAGAGGCGGACCCCGCTCTCGGTCCAGCGGGCTTGGGCCGATCCGACCGTGACCGTTCCCGCCTTGGCGACGTCTCCGGAGTCGATGTCTTCCCCGTCGTCGATTCGCTCGTCTCCGGTCTGGCGACTGTGCTCGTCTCCGGTTTCGATGAGCACCTCGGGATACGGCTCGTTGAGCCCTCGCATGTCGTCGCAAAGGAAGGTCGGCCGAACCTCGGGCGGCGCCAGGCAGATATTGCGGGCACTGGCGAGGCCCGTGAGAACGTGAAGGCAGTCGATGCCTGCGCTGACGGCGCCCTTGATGTCCGTGTCGAGATTGTCGCCGATCGCGAGGGGCTTGCGAGAATCGAGCCCTCGGGCGGCGGCGAGGAAGATTTCCGGCTCGGGTTTGCCGCCCGAGATCGGTTTGACGCCGGTCGAAAGGGAAACTGCGCCGACGAGGGCGCCGTTGCCGACCATCAGCCCGCGCTCGCGCGGAATGACGAGATCCAGGTTCGTGGCGATGTAGAGCGCGCCCGCCCGGATGGCCAGGGCGGCCTCGGAAAGGTCGTGCCACGTCACGTCTTGGAAGAAGCCCTGAAGGACGGCGTCGGGGCCGTCGTCCGCGGAGCGCACGATTTTCAGCCCGCGTTCCTCGACGGCGCCGATAAGCCCTGCCCCGCCGATGACTAGGATTTTCGCCTCTTCTCCGCACCGCTTGGCGGCTATGTCCGCTCCCACCTGCGCGGAGGTCACCACGTCCGCCGCGACTGCTGGAAAGCCGAGGGACGCCAAGTGCCGGGCGACGTCGTCCGTTGTGCGCGAGGCGTTGTTCGTCACGTAGACGTGGCGCAAACCGCTAGCTACCGCGCGGGCGACTTCTTCGGGGGCGTGCTCAATGGCCTCGTTTCCGAGGTAGCAGACTCCGTCAAGGTCGAAGAGCCCGGCGTCGTACCGTTCCGCGAGGGTTTGATCCAGCGCGCTCACCGTACATCGCCGCCTTCGGAATCGATCTCGTTTTCGGGGCGCTCCTTGTCTTCTTCGGGGCGCTCCTTGTCTTCCCGGCTCTCAATCGTTTCGAAGTGCTCCCCGTCCGGACTCCCTCCGGCTGCGGAGCGCCCTTCCGTTCCGGGATTCTCCGCCGCCTCGGGGACCTTCTCGGCCTCGCGATCCCCTCCAGCCTCAGAATCTTCTCGGACGTCGGAATCCTCTCGGACCTCAGAATCCTCTCGGACCTCAGAATCCTCTTGGACGTCGGGGCCGTCACCAGCCTCGAGGACCACTCCAGGCTCGGAATTCCCCCCTGCCTCAGAATCTCTGGTTTCCTCAGACTCGTCAGATTCACCGCCGTTCTGGGCTTTGCCGCAGTCGCGATCAAACGGATCGCCGTCCGTTTCGGTCTCATACCGGCCGTCATCGGCCTCGGCAGCATACTGGCTGTCATCGGCCTCGGCGACGTACTGGACGCCGTCGGATTCGGCATCGTACCGAAGTTCATCGTTTTCGGCGTCTTCAGGCTCGTCGCCATAGCGGCCGTCGGCCTCGTCGCCATAACCAGAGTCGTCCGACCCGCCGTTATAGCTGGCGTCGGCGTCGTCGGATTCTTCCTCGTAAAGGTCGACTTCTCCTTCGTCGGACAAAACGGACTCCCACGAAGCGCGCAGCTCCTTGGCTTCTTCCTCACGCCCGAGCTCCTCGAGGCGGTCGGCCCGGATGAGCTCGACGCGGGCCCGCAGATCTTCTTCAAAGTTTTCGACCGCAAGTTTCTCGATCACAGCCAGCCCGCCTTCGGAATCGCCTGTGTCAGCCTTGGCGCCGGAGGCCACTAGGGCAAGCTCAATCTTTGATTCGGCGTCAAGCCTTGACAAGGGGATTTCCGAAATGAATGCAAGAGCCTTTTCGGAGCGTCCGAGGCCGCGCTCGGAATCCGCTTCGATAGCCACATGACTGTAATCGTCCGTCATTCGACGGTACGTGCGCAGTTCGCGCAAGGCTTCCGAGTACCTTCCAGTCATATAGGCCGCGAGACCGAGGGCTTCGCGCACCACATCCACGCGCGAAGCGCGGCGATAGGCCGCCTGGGCATGCTCATAAGACAATTCAGGGTCGACGTCGAGCATCGATCCGGCGTAAACAAGGTGACGCGCAACACGTTCCGAGTTTTCTTTTGAAAGGGTGGTGAGCCGACGGCGCGACTCGGCATCGAGGTCCTTTTCGGACACCGAATCCGGCACAATCGGATCACGTCGCCCGCGAGGAGCGTCGGCGTGCCTGTCGTCGCGTCGGTCGGAGTATCCGCCGCGGTCCTCATAGCGCTTGCCGCCGCGATACCCGTCACGCTCGCCGTACCGGCGATCCCCCCGATCGCCGTAGCGGTCCTCGCGACGGTCCGAATACCCGCCGCGGCGATCGTCGCGATCGGCGTACCGGCCGCCGCGGTCCTCGTAACGCTTGCCGCCGCGATACCCGTCACGGTCGTTGTACCGGTTGGGGCGACGGTCATTGTCGCGGTCCTCCCACCGACGACCCGACCCACGCGAATCCTTCCGGTCCCCGAACCGATCCTCGCGTCGGTCGGAGTATCCGCCGCGGTCCTCATAGCGCTTGCCGCCGCGATACC